>CAYGUQ010000141.1:0-8937 GCA_964352995.1 uncultured Rhodobacterales bacterium | reverse complement strand
GCGAGACCACGATGGACCCCGCCACCCGCGCGCTGGTGCAGGTGCGCGTCGACCCCGAGGACATGGGCGAGACCGGCGACCTCGTGGAGCGCCTGATGGGCCGGAAGCCGGAACTGCGGTTCCAGTACATCCAGGAGCACGCGCGGTTCGTGGAGGATGTGGATGTGTGATCGGAACTGAAATATCCCAGTTTCTCAATCTTCGAGCACTAGTCGCTTCTTTATAGGAGGATGATCATGTCTGAAAGAAAAATTGCAAGACTGCGCCAAACAATAACCGAAAATTTGCGGATTCAAGGGTATAGCGACGCGGTAAATTATGTTGATACAGACTCTGCGATGTCTGACTTAAGCGTAAAGCAGAATCATGTTGTGTTTGCGCGTCGCGGCTGTGGCAAGACCTTATTGCTGCGTAAGTCTGCAGAAAATGCAGCCAAGGATATAAGGACAATATATCTAAATTGCGAAGACTTCAAAAGACATAGTTTTCCTGACGTTCTTCTTGAAATACTAGAGTCCGTATTTGTGGAAATTAGGACAAACTGCTCTGCATGGTTCGGGAAAACGCGCCGGCTGTCTCAGATTATTGATGGAGTTATAAATGATATTCGCAAAATTAAAGACAAGCCAGATGACCTTACAAGGCAGATGAAAGTACAGTCTGAGAATGGAACCAATCGTTCTAGGTCAATGTCTGCAACGGCAAAATCTGAGGTGCTTGATCTTGGCATCAAAGCGGTAAATTCCTTTACATCCTCTGTTCGTGTTGAGCAAGCCTTTGAAGATCATCAGTCAAAATTAAGAGACTTGGATAGAAATCTTCCAGACTACAAAAGGCAGATTAGAGAGTTTTTTGAGATATCTAAGAAAGTTAAGTTTGTATTTATCCAATTAGATGATCTCTACCACTTAGACAGAGTTCACCAAGCCTTTGTTGTTGATTACGTCCATAGGCTATGCAAGGATTTGCCACTTTTTTTTAAGATTGCGACCCTAAGACACGCAAGCACCCTTTATGTCGATCGAAACGGACAGCCATTTGGAGCGCAAGAGCGGCATGATTTTCAGCCAATCAGTATTGATTATGACTTTCGCGACTTCAAAAAAACAGAACTTCGAAATCTTGCAATTCTCCATGGATTTGGCAAAAGCGCAGGTATGTCCGAAAAAAATGTAAATGAGCTTTTTAAAGGGGAAGGTTTTTCGCGACTTGTGATGGCTGGGGGAGGAGTGCCGCGTGATGTGATGTCCTTATTCCTTGAAATTCTCGCCTCTGTTTCTGCTTCGGACGGTAAAATTGGAAAAGATGACGTCAGAATTAGCAGTCGATCGAATTTTGAACGCCGCATTGAGGAGTTAAAGCAAGACTCGCAGGATCAGGAGGAGGAGGGCTTACTGAAGGGCATATATTTAATTCGAGAATTTTGCCTTGAGAAGAAAACTAATATATTTAATGTTAGCGAAGAGCTTTTGAAGAGGAACGACCAAGTAAGAGGATTGATATATCGCCTTTTGGACTATCGCATTATTCACAATTGTGGATCTGCCTTAACGCATAAATCGCAGACCGGGACATTCCAAGCATTTGCGATCGATATCGGATGCTATGCACATCTCAGAAAGCTTGAGGGGCGTTTTTCAGAAATTGACGTGTCGGAAGTCGGAGCAAAAGAGAAAATGCGTTCGGCACCAATTATGACGTTGGATTGGCTTACTGAGGGCCAACAAAAATTACCGGTAGAAAATGTACAAGATCAACTCTTGAAGGAATAAATAAGACGCTGCTCCTAGTAGAGAAGCTTATGTTTTAGCTTTAAATTGGCCTGATTAAGCTCGACAAGAGCCCATATTACTGCCTGGCCCGCATCCTCAACTCGAACTTCTGGATCTTCCCCGTCGAGGTCTTAGGAACCTCCCCAAAAAAAACATGCCGCGGCGCCTTGTAGTGGGCGAGGCGGTCGCGGCACCAGGCGATCATCTCCTCGGCGGTGGCTTCCCGGCCGGGCTTGAGTTCGACGAAGGCGCAGGGGGTTTCGCCCCATTTGTCGTCGGGCTTGGCGACCACGGCGGCGAAGGCGACGGCGGGGTGGGCGTAGAGCGCCTCCTCGACCTCGATGGAGGAGATGTTCTCGCCGCCGGAGATGATGATGTCCTTCGCGCGGTCCTTGAGCTGGATGTAGCCGTCGGGGTGCAGCACGCCGAGGTCTCCGGTGCGGAACCAGCCGTCGCCGAGCGCCTTGTCGGTGGCGGACGGGTTGGCGTGGTAGCCCTTCATCACGACGTTGCCGCGCATCATCACCTCGCCCATCGTCTCGCCGTCGGGCGGGACGGGCGCCAGCGTCTCGGGGTCGAGCACGGCGAGGTCTTCGAGGACTGCGTAGCGCACGCCCTGCCGCGCCTTCTTCGCGGCGCGCTCGGGCGCGGGCAGGGCGGCCCATTCGGCCTTCCACTCGTTGACGACGGCGGGGCCGTAGCACTCGGTGAGGCCGTAGAGGTGGGTGACGGAGAAGCCCGCCTCGTCCATCCCCGCCAGCACGCTCTCGGGCGGCGGCGCGGCGGCGGTGAAGAAGCTGACGCGCTGGGAGAACGCGCGCTTCTCGTCCGCCTTCGCGTTCAGCAGCGTGCTCATGACGATGGGGGCGCCGCAAAGGTGGGTGACGCCGTGCTCGGCGATGGCCTCGTAGAGAGCGGCGGCGCGGACCTGGCGCAGGCAGACATGGGTTCCGGCGACCAGCGACACGGTCCACGGAAAGCACCAGCCGTTGCAGTGGAACATCGGCAGCGTCCAGAGATAGACGGCGCCGGGCGGGAGCTGGGCGTGGATCACGTTGCCCATGGCCAGCAGCGCGGCGCCGCGGTGGTGGTAGAGCACGCCCTTGGGGTCTCCGGTGGTGCCGGAGGTGTAGTTGAGGGCGATCGTGTCCCACTCGTCGTCGGGCATCGCCCAGTCGAAGCCGGGGTCGCCGGCGGCGACGAAGGCCTCGTAGTCGGTCGCGTCGTCCAGGGCGGCGGGGGCGCCGGCGGCGGGGTCGACGTACTCCACCAGCAGGGGCTTGGCGCTCGCCTGCGCCAGCGCCTCGCGGGCGAGCGGCGCCAGCTCGCTGTCGACGATGAAGACGCGCGCGGCGCCGTGGTCGAGGATGAAGGCGACGCCGGCGGCGTCAAGCCGGGTGTTGATCGCGTTCAGCACCGCGCCGGCCATGGGAACGCCGTAATGCGCCTCGAGCTGAGGCGGCGTGTTCAGCAGCAGCGTCGCCACCGTCTCGCCGGGCTCGACGTCCGCCGCGCGCAGCGCCGAGGCGAGCGCGCGGGCGCGGGCGTAGAAGTCGCGGTAGCTGCGCCGCAGCGGCCCATGAACGATGGCGACGGCGTCCGGATGGGTCGCGGCGGCGCGCTCGAGATACTTGAGCGGCGTCAGCGGCTGGTGGTTGGCCGGGCGGCGGCGCAGGAAGTCTGGGTCGGACATGGGCGTAACCCTGGCTGAGATGCGCCCTCAGGGTTACGGGCCGGGGCCCTTGCGCGCAAGGCGCGGCCGGCCGCGGTCAGGGCCGCGCCTCGGCCTCCGCCTGATCGGCCGCCCAGGCGCCGGCGGCCTCGACGGCGACCGGCGAGGTGGTCGGCAGCACGGCGAGGTAGCTCTCCGTCTCGCTCGCCGGCGCCGCGGCCCGCCGCGTCATCCTGTAGAGCGCATAGAGCGCGATGGCGGCGAAACAGACCGCCATGACCAGCCAGAACGCGTAGGGGCCGAGCCCCTGCATCGCCCAGCCCGCCGCGAGCGGGCCCGAGATCGCGCCCAGCCCGAAGGTGAAGACCAGCCCGCCCGAGGCCGCCGGCATGTCGTCCGCCGAGAGGTAGTCGTTGGTGTAGGCGAGAAACAGCGCATAGAGCGGCGCCGTCACGCCCCCGGTCGCGAAGGCGGCCGCCAGCAGCGCCCACAGCCCGCCCCCGAGAAGGCCGCCCAGCGCGCAGGACGTCGCGCCGATCGCGGCGGCGGCGAAGATCAGCTTGCGCCGGTCCACCCGGTCGGAAAGCCAGCCGATGGGGTATTGCAGCACCAGCGCGCCGCCGAACAGCATCGCGACGAACAGCGCGATCTGCGCGGCGGAGAGGCCGATCTGGTCTCCGAACACCGCCGCCATGCCCGACTGCGTGGCGTAGACGCCGCCCAGCAGGAAGATGCCCACGGTGCCGAGCGGCGAGCCGAGGAAGAGTTTGCGCAGCGGCATCGGGCTCGCCACGTCGACCGCCGGCGCCGGAGCGACCGACAGCAGGATCGGCGCGAAGGAGATCGAGACGAGGATCGACGCCACGATGAAGAGCGCCGAGTTGCCCGCGTCGCCGAGCGTCAGCAGCCCCTGCGCGCCGATGATGCCGAGCGTCTGCGCGATCATGTAGGCCGACAGCACCTTGCCGCGCGTCTCGTTGGTGGCGGCGTTGTTCAGCCAGCTCTCCGCGGCGACGTAGATGCCCGACATGCAGAAGCCGACCAGCACGCGCAGCAGCGTCCACGCCCAAGGCTCCGTCGCCAGCGGGAAGGCGATCAGGCCGGCGGACATGAAGCTGCCCAGCGCCGCGAAGACGCGCACGTGCCCGACGCGGCGGATCAGCCGGGGGGTGAGCTGCGCGCCCGAGAGGAAGCCCAGGAAGTAGCCCGAGGTGACGACCGCGAGCTCCGCCGCGGAAAAACCCTCGATGCCGCCGCGCAGGCCGATCAGGGTGAAATGCATGCCGTTGCCGAGCATGATGAGCACGACGCCGAGCAGAAGCGCCCAGATGCCGGAAAACACTTGAACCATCGGGCGACTTCCCTTCGCGCGCCGGAGTTTCGGGCTGGGGCGGGGCTTCGCATGTCTCGCAGCGCGGCGCCGGCGCCGCAGCGCCGCATCGCGCATCGTTTGCGACAGTGCGCCGCCGACGCCCTCCGCCCGCCGCTTAAGTCGGCGCGGCGTAGGCGCTCGCGGCGAGGAGCTGGCGGGTGTAGGCCTCGCGCGCGCCGCCGCCGGCCAGCGTCTCCCGGTCGAGCCGCTCGACCACCCCGCCGTCGCGCATCACCGCGACCGCGTCGCACATGTGGTCGATCACCGCGAGGTCGTGGGACACCATGAGGAAGGTCAGCCCGCGCTCGGCCCGCAGCCGCGACAGCAGGTTCAGCGCCTCCGCCTGCACCGAGGCGTCGAGCGCGGAGGTCGGCTCGTCGAGCAGCAGGATCTCCGGCTCCAGCATCAGCGCCCGCGCGATGGCGACGCGCTGGCGCTGCCCGCCGGAGAGCTGGTGCGGGTAGCGGAACCGGAAACTCGCGTCGAGGCCGACGTCGCCGAGCGCCGCGAGCACGCGGGCGTCGCGGTCTCCGCGGCCGTGGATCGCCAGCGGCTCGGCCAGCGTCGCGTCCACCGTGCGGCGGGGGTGCAGCGACGAGTAGGGGTCCTGGAACACCATCTGGACGCGCGCAGCGAAGCTGCGGCCGGTCTCCAGCGGCCTGCCGCCGATGCGGACGCTCCCGCCCGAGATCGGCGCCATCCCGCAGATCGCGCGCAGGATCGTCGACTTGCCGGACCCCGACTCGCCCACCAGCCCGAAACTCTCCCGCGCCGCGACGCTGAAGGAGACGTCGCGCACCGCCCGCACCTCGCGGCCGCGCTGGCGGTAGGTGACGCTGAGGTTCTCGATCTCGATCAGCGCGGTCATCGCGCCCACGCCTCGTCGCGCTCCAGAACGGGCAGCGGTCCGCGGTCGCCGCCGATCTTCGGCAGGCACGCCATCAGCCCGCGGGTGTAGGGGTGGCGGGCGTCCTCCAGCCGGCCGGCCGCGAGCTCCTCCACCACGCGCCCCTTGTACATCACCAGCACCCGGTCGCAGAACTGCGAGACGAGGCGCAGGTCGTGGCTGATGAAGATCAGGCCCATGCCGCGCTCCCGCACGAGCCCGTCGAGGATCGCCAGCACCTCCGCCTGCACGGTGACGTCGAGCGCGGAGGTCGGCTCGTCGGCGATCAGCAGGTCGGGGTCGGGGATCAGCATCATCGCGATCATCACGCGCTGGCCCATGCCGCCGGAAAGCTCGTGCGGGTAGGCGTGCATGACGCGGTCGGGGTCTCGGATCTGCACCGCCTCCAGCATCGCGGCGGCCTTCTCCCGCGCCGAGCGGGCGCCCATCCGGTCGCGCCGACGCAGCCCCTCGGTGAGCTGGTCGCCGACGCGCATCACCGGGTTGAGCGAGAATTTCGGGTCCTGCATCACCATGGCGATGCGCCGCCCGCGCAGGGCGCGCACCTGCCGCTCCGAGGCCGCCAGCATGTCGACGCCGTCGAAGGCGATGCGGCGGGCGGAGATGCGCCCGGGCGGACGTATGAGCCGCAGCAGCGCACGGCCGGTCATGGTCTTGCCGCTGCCGCTCTCGCCTACGATCGCCAGCCGCTCGCGGTCCAGAGAGAACGAGACGCCGCGCACGGCCTCGATCGGGCCGGCCTCGGTCTCGAAGGTCACGCGCAGGTCCTCGACGTCGAGCAGGCTCATTTCGAGGCGCTCCGCGGGTCGAGCACGTCGCGCAGGCCGTCGCCGAGCAGGTTGAAGCCGAGCGAGACGATGAAGATGGCGAGGCCCGGCATTGTGGCCACCCACCACTGCTCGAACAGGAATTTTCTGCCCGACGAGATCATCAGGCCCCACTCCGGCAGCGGCGGCTGCGCGCCGAGGCCGAGGAACCCGAGGCCCGCCGCGGTCAGGATGATGCCGGCCATGTCGAGCGTCACCCGCACGATCACCGAGGGCACGCACATCGGCGCGACGTGGCGCAGGAGGATGCGCCCCGAGCCCGCCCCCTGCAGCCGCACCGCCGCGATGTAGTCGGCGCCGCGGACCGTCAGCGTCTCCGCCCGCGCCACCCGCGCATAGGGCGGCCATGCGGTCAGCGCGATGGCGAGCACGGCGTTGCCGATCCCCGGTCCCAGCGCGGCCACGAAGGCGAGCGCGAGGATGAGGCGCGGGAAGGCGAGAAAGATGTCGGTCAGCCGCATCAGCAGCGCGTCGACCCAGCCGCCGAAATACCCCGCGACCACGCCGATCAGCAGGCCGAACACCGGCGCCGTCACCGTCACCAGCGCGACGATGTAGAGCGTGACGCGCGCGCCGTAGACGAGGCGGCTCCAGATGTCGCGCCCGAACTCGTCGGTGCCGAGCCAGTGGCCCGGCGAGAGCGGCGGCAGCAGCCGCGTCTGGAGCGACTGCGCCAGCGGGTCGTGCGTCGCCAGCAGCGGCGCGGCGGCGGCCATGGCCACGAGCGCGACGACGATGGCCAGCCCGATCACCGCCAGCGGGTTGCGCGCCAGCTTCAGCCAGCCGAGATAGGCCTGCCCCAGCTGCGCCTGCCCGCGCGAGGCGGGCGCGGGGTCGAGCAGCCACGCCCGCGAGAAGCGCTTCGCCGACGCGGCGCTCATCCGCGCGCCCGCGGGTCGAAGAAGCGGTAGAGCAGGTCGGACGTCATGTTGAGGAAGATGAAGACGGCGCCGACCACGATGGTCCCGCCCATCACCGCCGCCATGTCGGCCGAGAACAGCGCGTTGGTGATGTAGAGGCCGAGGCCCGGCCACGCGAACACCGTCTCGGTCAGCACCGAGCCCTCCAGCAGCGTCGCGTAGCTCAGCGCGATGACGGTGACGAGCGGCACCATGACGTTGCCGAGCGCATGGACCCAGACCACGCGCCACTCCGGCATTCCCTTCACGCGGGCGGTGACGACGTATTCCTGGCTGAGCTGCTCCAGCATGAAGCTGCGCGTCATCCGGCTGATGTAGGCCATTGAATAATAACCGAGAACCGAGGCCGGCAGCACGATGTGGCTGAGCGCGTTGAAGAAGATGTCCCACGCGCCGGCGAGCGCGGTGTCGAGCAGGATCGCCCCGGTGACCGGCGTCACGTCGAGCTCGAACATGAACTCGTAGGTGGTGTCGAGCCGCCCCGGCCCGCCGACCCAGCCGAGCTGGCCGTAGAACACCAGCAGGCCCATCAGCCCCAGCCAGAACACCGGCATCGAATAGCCCATGAGCCCGACTAGGCGCACGATCTGGTCGGTCAGCCCGCCGGGCTTCGTCGCCGCCACCACGCCCGCCGGCACGCCGAGCGCCACGCCGATGATCGTGGCGATGGTGGCGAGCTCCAGCGTCGCGGGAAAGACGCGCGCGACGTCCTCCAGCACCGGGTTGGCGGTCAGCAGCGAGGTGCCGAAGTCGCCCGAGAGCGCGTCGCGCACGTAGATGACGAACTGGGTGAGGATGCCCTCGTTGAGCCCCAGCGCCTCCTTGGCGGCCTCGTACTGCGCCTCGGTCGCGCGCTCGCCGACGATCGCGAGCACGGGGTCGATGGGGATGACGCGGCCGATGACGAAGGTCACGGCCAGCAGCCCCAGAAATGTCGCCGCGAGTTGGGCCGACACCGCCGCCGCCCGAAACAGGAGTTCCCGCGCCGCGCCGGCGCCTCCCTCCATCCTGCTCGCCGCCATGGCCGCTCCAGCCGCTCAGCGCCGACAGTGCGGCGCACACCCGTCAAGGGGTAGTGACGCATCCGCGACGCGTCCAGACGAAACCGGCGCGGTCGGCGGACGGGGCGCGCTAGACCTTTCGCGCGCGCCAGCCCGAGAGGCGGCCGCGCGCCCAGGTTCCCTGCCGCTTGGCGTAGCGCCGCGTGTCGAGCACGGCGGCCTCGCGCGCGGCCTCCAGCGCGATCTCGCCGCGCAGATGCGCCGCCAGCGCCCGGGCGCCGTGGGCCATCCAGGCCTGCGCGGTCGGGGCCGGGTCGAGCGCCATCGCGGCCCGCGTCTCCTCCAGCGCGCCGTCGGCCAGCATCGCGTCGAAGCGCCGCGCGATGCGCGCGCGCAGCCGCTCGCGGTCGGGCGCGAGCAGCCGCGTCGCGCCGGCCTCGGCCGGCAGCAGCGGCGGCGCGGTGCG
>CAYGUQ010000140.1:0-8991 GCA_964352995.1 uncultured Rhodobacterales bacterium | reverse complement strand
TCGCCGGCGCGCCGGCGATGGAGACGGGCTGCGGTAGCTCAGTGGTAGAGCACTCCCTTGGTAAGGGAGAGGTCGAGAGTTCAATCCTCTCTCGCAGCACCATCGCTCGCCGTCGAACCGACGATTTTTCCCAGGCCATGCGGGCAGGCGCCTCGGCGCGACCGGCCCTGGCGGTCTGAGGATCGCGCGGCGGCTCGCCGTCCCTCCGATCGCCGGCCGCCGCGGCGCCGCGGTTTGGGCCCGCCGCGCGCGTACGGCGGTTGTGGATCGGTCAGGCGCGGCTCAGGGTCGCCGGGGCGCAGCGCCGGGCGTTCGCCGGCGGGGCCGGGCACAGCCTGCGTTCCTTTTCCCGAAGCAGCCGATATGCTTGGGTCGCACGCCTCCGGGCTTCGATGAAGGCCAAGCATGATGACTGGACCGGCATGACCCTCGCGTTGATCGCCCTGACGCCTTTCCTGGGGGCGCTGCTGCCCGCCCTGATGATCCGCACGGGACGCAACGCCTGCGCCGTCACGGCCGGCGGCGTCACGCTGTTCGCGCTCATCCTGCTGCTTGTGGAGGCGCCGTCGGTGTGGCGCGGCGAGGTTGTGCTCCAGCGCATCGACTGGATGCCGGGGCTCGGCCTGAACGCGACCTTCATGCTCGACGGCCTCGGCCTCTTCTTCGCCGGGCTGATTCTCGGGATCGGCCTGCTCGTGATTCTCTATGCGCGGTTCTATCTCGACCGCGAAGACCCGATGGGCCGCTTCTACAGCTATCTGCTGCTGTTCCAGGGCGCGATGGTCGGCATCGTGCTCAGCGACAACGTGCTGATGCTGCTGATCTTCTGGGAGCTGACCTCGCTCAGCTCGTTCCTGCTGATCGGCTACTGGCGCCACGCGCCGGAGGGGCGGCAGGGCGCGCGCATGGCGCTGGCCGTCACCGGCATGGGCGGCCTCGCGATGATCGGCGGCATGCTGATCCTCGGCGACATCGCCGGCTCCTACGACCTGAGCGTGATCCTGACCCAGGGCGAGGCGATCCAGGCCTCGCCGCTCTACGCGCCCGCCCTGCTGCTGATCCTGCTGGGGTGCTTCACGAAGTCGGCGCAGTTCCCGTTCCATTTCTGGCTGCCGCACGCCATGGCGGCGCCGACGCCGGTGTCGGCCTATCTGCACTCCGCGACCATGGTGAAGGCGGGCATCTTCCTCATGGCGCGGCTTTGGCCGGCGCTCTCGGGCACGCCGGAATGGTTCTACATCGTATCGACCACCGGGCTCGTCACCATGGTGATCGCGGCGGTGATCGCGCTCTTCAAGGACGACCTCAAGGCGCTGCTGGCGTTCTCCACCGTCAGCCATCTCGGCCTGATCACCATGCTGCTGGGATTCGGCACGCCGCTCGCGGCGACCGCCGCCGTGTTCCACATCCTCAACCACGCGACGTTCAAGGCTGCGCTCTTCATGTCGGCCGGCATCGTTGACCACGCCGCCCACACCCGAGACATCCGACGACTCGGCGGGCTTCGGCGCCTCATGCCGGCGACGTTCTGGGTGGCGACGATCGCAGCGCTGTCGATGGCGGGCGCGCCGCTGCTCAACGGCTTTCTCTCCAAGGAGATGATGCTGGAGGAGGCCGTCCACACGCCATGGCTGGGCCTCGGCTGGCCGATCCCGCTGCTGGCGACCGTCGGCGCGCTGTTTTCGGCCGCCTACTCGTTCCGCCTGATCGGCCACGTCTTCCTCGGGCCGGAGCGCGACGACTATCCCGCCGCGCCGCACGACCCGGAGCCGGGCCTGCTCGCCGCGCCGGCCCTGCTGGTGGTCGGCGTCGTCGCGATCGGCCTGGCGCCGGCCACGATCGCGGGAGGGCTCGTCAATCTCGTCGCCGACGCCGTGACGGGCGGCGCGGCGGAGCCGGTGAAGCTCAAGATCTGGCACGGCCTGACGCTGGCGCTGGGCATGAGCGCCGTGGCGATGGTCGGCGGCTGGCTGCTGCTCGGGCGCTATGCCGACGCGCTGGCGCGCTGGCGGCGCGCCGGCGTCTTCGCCGCCAAGCCCGTGTTCGACGCGCTGATCGCGCTGCTGGCGTCGCTGGCCGACCGCGCCACCTCGGCGACGCACGCCGGAACCCTGCCGCGGGCGCTTGGGGCGCTCTGCGTCGCGCTGCTGGTCATGGGCTTCGCGGGCTGGGGCGAGGGCGCGCTCGCCGGCGCCCGCGAGACGATGACGCCGCCGCTGATCGCGCTGGCGCCCTGGGCGCTGCTGATCGGGACCTGCCTCGCCGCGGCGCGGATGCACCACGACCGGCTGATGATGGTGCTGCTGACCAGCGTCGTCGGGCTCGTGGTGTCGCTCGGCTTCGTCTACCTCTCCGCCCCCGACCTCGCGCTCACGCAGATCTCCGTCGAGGTCGTCACGACGGTGCTGATGCTGCTGGCGCTCAACTTCCTGCCCAAGGACTCGCCCGACGAGACCGGCCCGATGCTCAAGACGGCCCAGGCCGGCCTGGCGCTCGTCTCGGGCCTCGGCGCCGCCGCGCTCTCCTATGCGGTGATGACGCGCGACGGCCCGACGATCTCGGAGTTCCACGTCGCCCAGTCCTACCCCGGCGGCGGCGGCACCAACGTCGTGAACGTCATCCTCGTCGACTTCCGCGGCTTCGACACCTTCGGCGAGATCATCGTGCTGGCCATCGCCGCGCTCGCCATCTTCGCGCTGCTCGACGGCGCGCTGCGCGGGCCGAGCCTGGGGCGCGTGATCTCCTGGGTGCCGGATCAGGAGCGCTCGAAGGACCGTCACCCGATGATGCTCGTCGTCGCGACGCGCTTCCTGCTGCCGGTCTCGCTGGTGGTGGGCCTGTTCATCCTGCTGCGCGGGCACAACCAGCCCGGCGGCGGCTTCATCGCGGGCCTCGTGGTGGCGATCGCGCTGGTGATGCAGTACGTCGCCTCCGGCTACGCCTGGACCGCCCAGCGCCGCCCTGTGGACCACCACGGCATGATCGGCCTCGGCGTGCTCATCGCGGGCCTCACCGGCGTCGGGGCCTGGCTTGCGGGCCGCCCGTTCCTGACGAGCGCCTACGGCTACGTCACGCTGCCGCCGCTGGAGAAGTTCGAACTCGCCACCGCCATGGCGTTCGACCTAGGCGTCTTCCTCACGGTGGTCGGCGCGGTCCTGCTGGCGCTGGAGAACCTGTCGCGCGTGGCGCGTTTCGCCGAGCAGCCTGGGCCCGACGAGCCGATGGACGTCGATCCGTCCGCCGAGCCGCGACCCGCGCAGGAGAAAGGGTGACATGGAGCTTCTCGTCGCAACCGCCATCGGGGCGCTCACCGCGTCCGGCGTCTACCTGATCCTGAGGCTGCGCAGCTTCCCCGTGGTGATCGGCACGGCCATGCTCTCCTATGCGGTCAACACCTTCCTGTTCGCCACCGGCCGGCTCGCGGTGAACCAGCCGCCGATCCTCGGCGCCAGCGCGGCCGGCGTGGTCGATCCGATCCCGCAGGCGCTGGTGCTGACGGCCATCGTGATCTCCTTCGGCATGACCGCGCTCATCGTCATGCTGATGCTGCGCGCCTATCTCGAGACCAGCGACGACGCGGTGAACCTCGATCCGGAGGACCGCCCGTGAATCACTGGATCATCGCGCCGATCGTCCTGCCCGCGCTCGTCGCGCCGCTGATCGTGCTTGCGCTGCGCTACGACCTGCTGCTGCAGCGCGTCGCGTCGCTGGCCGCCTGCACGGCGCTGCTCGGCCTCGCGATCGGGCTGATCGCCATGGCGGGAGACGGGCCGGCGGAGGCGTATCTGCTCGGCGACTGGCCCGCGCCCTTCGGCATCGTCCTCGTGCTCGACCGGCTGTCGGCGATGATGGTGCTGCTGACGGCGCTGCTCGGACTCGGCGTCGCCGGCTACGCCGCCGGCTCGGGGTGGGACGCGCGCGGGCGGCACTTCCATGCGCTGCTGCAGTTCCAGATGATGGGTCTGTGCGGCGCCTTCCTGACCGGCGACCTGTTCAACCTGTTCGTCTTCTTCGAGGTGTTGCTGATCGCCTCCTACGGGCTGATGCTGCATGGCGGCGGGGCTGCGCGGCTGAAGGCGGGCGTGCACTACATCGTCGCCAACCTCGCCGGCTCGACGCTCTTTCTCTTCGCCGTCGGCGCCATCTATGCGGCCACCGGCACGCTCAACATGGCCGATCTCGCCGTGAAGGCGGGCGCCGCGACCCCGGAGAACGCCGATCTGCTGCGCGTCGGCGGCCTGCTGCTGCTGGCGGTGTTCGCGCTGAAGGCCGCCGTCGTGCCGCTGCATTTCTGGCTGCCCACGGCCTACGCCGCGGCGCCGGCGCCCTCCGCCGCGCTCTTTGCGGTGATGACCAAGGTCGGCGCCTATTCGATCCTGCGGGTCTACACGCTGATCTTCGGCGCCGAGGCCGGCCCCGCGGCGTGGCTCGCCGCCGACTGGCTGATCCCCGCCGCGCTGGTCACGCTGGCCGTGGGCGCGGTCGGGGTGCTGGGCGCGCGTCGGCTCGGCGCGCTCGTGTGCTTCTCGGTAGTCGCCTCCATGGGCACGGTGATGGCGGGCGTGGGGCTCTTCACCGAGCGCTCGGCCGCGGCGGCGATGTTCTACATGGCGCACTCGACGCTGGCGGCCGCGGCGCTGTTCCTGATCGTCGAACTCGTGTCGGAGCGGCGGACGCGCGGCGACCGCATCGTCCCGGGCCCGCAGATGCGCCACGGCGAACTCGTCGGCGGGTTCTTCATGGCGGCCGCCATCGCGATGGCCGGGCTGCCGCCGCTCGGCGGTTTCCTCGGCAAGCTGATGGTGCTGGACGCCGCCCGCGCCGACCCTGCGGTCTGGTGGATCTGGGCGGTGGTGCTGACGGGGTCGCTGGTGATGGTCGTCGGCTTCGCCCGCGCCGGATCGGTCCTGTTCTGGCGCGTGGAGGGCGAGCCGGCCGAGGGGCTGGAGAAACCTGCGAACGCGCCGCTCTGGGCCACCGGCGCGACGTTGGCGGCGCTTGCGGCGCTGACCGCCTTCGCGGGGCCGGTCACCGGCTACATGGAGGCCGCGGCGACGCAGCTCCATGCGACGCAGGACTATGTCGACGCCGTGCTCGGCGCCGAGACCGTCGCCGCGAGGGCCCACCCATGACCGACCGCCTGTTTCCGCACCCGCGCCTCAGCCTGACGCTGGCGATCGTCTGGATGATGCTGATGAACGAGTTCAGCCTCGGGGCGCTGGTGCTCGGGGCGGCGCTCGGCGTCGTCGTGCCGCTGCTGACGGCGCCCTACTGGCCGGGCAAGCCGCGCGTCGCGCGCGGCTCGCGCCTTGCGGGCTTCGTGGCGCTGGTGCTGCGCGACGTCGTGATGGCCAACATCGCCGTCGCGCGCCTCATCATCTTCCACAGCAACGCGTCGCTGAAGCCCGCCTTCTTCGCCGTGCCGCTGGAGCTGCGGCAGCCCGAGGCGATCACGCTGCTCGCCGGCGCGATCACGATGACGCCCGGCACCGTCTCCTGCGACCTGTCCGCCGACGGGCGGAGCCTGCTCGTCCACGTGCTCGACGCGCCGGACCCCGACGCCGTGCGCGACGAGATCAAGCTCCGCTACGAGAAA
Source organism: uncultured Rhodobacterales bacterium (assembly GCA_964352995.1). Taxonomy (GTDB): domain Bacteria; phylum Pseudomonadota; class Alphaproteobacteria; order Rhodobacterales; family Rhodobacteraceae; genus Rubrimonas. The sequence goes on along the minus strand of CAYGUQ010000140.1, from coordinate 3,395 downwards.
CGCCTGATGGAGATCTTCCCATGATCGAGTATGCGCTCGGCTTCGCCTACCTCGCCTTCGGCGCGGCGCTCGTGCTGAACCTCTGGCGGCTCTCGCAGGGGCCGAGCGCGGCGGACAGGATCCTCGCGCTCGACACCATGGTGATCAACGGCATCGCGCTGGTGATCCTCATCGGCGTCAGCCAGGCGACGGCCGTCTACTTCGAGGCGGCGATGCTGCTCTCGCTGGTCGGCTTCGTCTCCACGGTGGCGCTGACGAAGTTCATCCTGCGTGGGGACGTGATCGAATGAGCGGCGCGGGCGTTGCGATCTTCGAGGCGCTGGCGAGCCTGCTGATCGTCATCGGCGCGGTCTTCGGCCTCGTGGGCTCCTACGGTCTGGTCAAGCTGCCGGACCTCGTCATGCGGCTGCACGCCCCGACCAAGGCGACGACGCTCGGCGTCGGCGGCGTGCTGCTCGGGGCGCTGGTGCATGCCTGGGGCGTGGAGGGGCGGTCGAGCTGGCACGAGCTGCTGATCGCCCTCTTCCTCTTCGTCACCGCGCCGATCTCCGCCAACCTCATCGCGAAGGCGTGGCTGCATCGCGAGGGCGCCGACCGCAGCCTCCCTCCCACGGGGAGCGAGTGCGGCTGGGCGAACGACGATCCGCCGCCGGAGGCGTCGAAAGGCGGAAAGCGCGGCGAGGCGCTCTGACGGCGCCGGCCGCGCCCGCCCGTCGCGACGGCGCGCGCCTCGCGGACCGTCAGGCCGCCGCCGCCATCGTCACCGGCAGTTCGCCGATCCCGTCGATGACCACCGTAACCGCGTCGCCGGCCTTCACGGGGCGCGCGCCCAGCGAGGTTCCGCAGGCGATCACGTCGCCGGGCATGAGGGTCGTGTCGCGCGACAGGCGCGAGACGATCTCCGCCGGCCCCATGAACATGTCGGACGCCGCATAGCTCTGTCGCTCGCGCCCGCCCACCAGCACCTTCACCGTCAGCTCGCGCCAGTCGAGCCCGGCGGCCACGACCGGTCCGATCACGCCGAACCCGTCATAGCCCTTGGCGCGCGTCCATTGCGGGAAGCTCGGATCGGCGTTCAGGATCTCCAGCGCGGTGAAGTCGTTGACGCAGGTGTAGCCGAGGATCGCGGCTTCGGCCTCCGCCTCGTCCGCGTTCCGGCAGGGCCTGCCGATCACCACGCCGAGTTCGCCCTCGAAGAGCACCCGGCCGACGCCCTCCGGGATCGTCACCGTCGCGCCGGGCCCCGCCAGCGACGTGGAGGGTTTCAGGAACCACAGCGGATGCGGCGGCCGGCTCAGGCCGTTCTTCTCCGCCGCGGCCGCGAAGTTGTTCCACAGGCCGATGAACTTGCCCGGCTCGCAGGGCGGCAGCAGCGTCGCGCCCGCCATCGGCTCCTCGGGCCCCGCGGCTTCCGCCGAGCCGAGCCCTGCGCGCGGCGAGAGCGCGCCGTCGCCGAGAACCCCGGTGAGGACGCGACCGTCCCCGGTGCGAATGCGAGCCCACTGCATGACGTGTTCCTGAAGCTTGGCGCCGCCGGCGCTCCCATGGGCGGGCGCGCGGCTGGCGAGGGAGGGACGGGGACGCAACTCTTCCGCCCCGCGCGCGCGTTTGCAACCCGCCGCGCCCGCCTTCCCTGCGTCCCGCCGCCTGTTTCCGCGCCGCCTGTCCTCGCGCCGCCTATTCGGCCGCGCGCGCCTCGGTCAGCCGCGGGGCGTCGGTTGCGCCGGCGCGGCCGCGGCCCGACAGGCTGGGATGCTGCATGAAGAAGGCGTGCGCGTTGAACGCCTTCTCCCCGTCGGGCGCCCGTGCGCGGGTGAACTTGCCGTCCCAGGCCAGCACCCAGCTCTGCGCTTCGTCGCGCAGGTTCGCCGCCATCACCTGCTCGATGATCTGGGCGTGGACGGTGGGGTTGAAGATCGGCACCAGCGTCTCGACCCGGCGGTTGAGGTTGCGGTCCATCCAGTCCGCCGAGGAGATGAAGACCTTCGCCGCCCGCCCCGGCAGCCCCTGCCCGTCGCCGAAGCAGACGATGCGCGAGTGCTCCAGGAACCGCCCGATCAGCGACTTGACCCGGATGTTCTCGCTCAGCCCCTTCACGCCGGGCCGCACGCCGCAGATGCCGCGCACCACCATGTCGATGCGCACGCCGGCCTGACTGGCGGCGTAGAGCGCGTCGATCACTTCCGGCTCGGTGACGGAGTTCATCTTGGCCCACACCTGCGCCGGGCGCCCCGCCCGCGCATGGCCGACCTCGCGCTCCAGCCCCTCGATCAGCGTCTTCTTCAGCGTCAGCGGCGCGGCGGCGAGCGCCTCCAGCCCGGTCGGCTCGGCGTAGCCGGTGACGTAGTTGAACAGTTTCGCGGCGTCCCGCCCCAGCGTCGGGTCGCAGGTGAAGAGGGAGAGGTCGGTGTAGATGTTCGCCGTGATCGGGTGGTAGTTGCCGGTCCCGAAATGGCTGTAGGTCACCAGCTTGCCGCCCTCGCGCCGCACCACCACCGAGATTTTCGCGTGCGTCTTCAGGTCGATGAAGCCGTAGACGACCTGCGCGCCGGCGCGCTCCAGCTGCCGCGCCTGGCGGATGTTGGCGGCCTCGTCGAAGCGCGCCTTCAGCTCCACCAGCGCCGTGACCGACTTGCCGTCCTCCGCCGCCTCGCAGAGCGCCGCGACGATGGGGGAGTTGCGCGAGGTGCGGTAGAGCGTCTGCTTGATCGCCACCACGTCGGGGTCGTGCGCGGCCTGCTGGAGGAACTGCACCACGGTGTCGAAGGACTCGTAAGGATGGTGCAGCAGCATGTCCTTCTGGCGGATCGCCGCGAAGATGTCGCCCTCATGGTCCTTCACGCGCTCCGGCAGGCGGGGCGCATAGGGGGCCCAGCGCATCTCCGGCCGTTCCGAGACCATCAGCTCGTCCAGCGCCTTGACGCCGATCAGCCCCTCCAGCTCGATCACCTCGTCGCGCCCCACCCCCATCTCGCGCGCGATCTTGGCCTTGAGCTGCGCGGGCGCGTCGGCGGTGATGGTCAGGCGGATGGCGTCGCCCTTGCGGCGGCGCTTGAGCGCGGTCTCGAACTCGCGCACGAGGTCCTCGCTCTCCTCCTCCACCATCATGTCGCTGTCGCGCAGCACGCGGAACACCGCACGGCCCGTCACGCGGTAGCCGGGGAAGAGCCTGTCGAGGAACAGCCCCAGCAGGTCCTCCAGCCGCAGGAAGCGGATGGCGTCGCCGCGGTCGGGCAGGCGGACGAAGCGCTCCACCTGCGGCGGGATCGGCAGCAGCGCGTCGAGCTCCTCCCCGTCGCCGGCGCGCTCCAGCGAGAGCGCCAGCGCGAAGCCGCCGTTGGCGATGAAGGGGAAGGGATGGGCTGGGTCGATGGCGAGCGGCGTGACCACGGGAA
>CAYGUQ010000139.1:0-9008 GCA_964352995.1 uncultured Rhodobacterales bacterium | reverse complement strand
CTCGGTCTTGAGCTGCCCGTTCCAACTGCTCAAAGCCGCAATCAACCGCCGCAACTGCTCCTGTAAGCTCGCCTGTGCATCGGAGGAGGTTTCGTCGCTGACGATACGCTGCAATTGCGCGACCAAGCGCCCCAAGCTCTGGTTCCAGTGCTGGGGCCACATCGCCAAATCCTCGCCTAAGGTCCGGACGTACTCTTCGAGGTGCAGCACCCGCTGCGTATTCACGCATATCTCGGCCCGCAGCGGCTCTAAGCTGCTCTGCAACACGGTTTCCAACGCGCTCTCCCACTGCTCTAGGGTCAAAGCTGACGGTGGGTTCTGGTTTCCGTTCGTCACGTTGTTCATGTCCATAGGTCATCACCTGTTGAGTTAATGGCACATAGTCACTCACGTTCTCTTTGGCCCGCGACACTTGGGCCAGTCGCACCAAATCGGCCTGGCTGGTGGTGTACAGCGTGTGCTGGTCGCCCGCCTGGTCGTACTCGCCGATGGCGCAGCGCGGCTCCATCGGGTTGGCGATCAGGCGGTTGTTGACCAGCTCCAGCGTCGTGACATGCGCGGCGTTGCGGATCGCGTCGTCCACGGCCTGCTTGTTCTCGGCCACGAACTCCCAGTCGTAGCAGAGGTTGTCGGGCGCCTCGTCATGCACCGTGACGCCGCCCTTCAGCGCCTCGCGCATGTCGACGACGGCCGGCAGCTCCTCGATCTCCAGCTCGATCAGCTCGGCGGCGTCGCGCGCCTGCGCCAGCGTCCCGGCGACGACGACGGCGATCGGGTCGCCGAGATGGCGCACCTTGCCCTCGGCGAGGATCGGGTGCTTCGGCTCCTTCATCGGCTCGCCGTTCTTGTCGGTGATGAGCCAGCCGCAGGGCACGCCGCCGACGCCCTCGAAATCCTTCGAGGTGAACACGTGGGCGACGCCCGCCGCGGCGGCGGCCGCGCTCACGTCGAGCTTCGCGATCTTGCCGTGGGCCACCTCGGAGCGCAGGAAATGCGCGTAGAGCTGGCCGTGGCGGTTGATGTCGTCGGTGTACTGGCCCTTGCCGGTGAGGAACCGGACGTCTTCCCGCCGCTTGGACGAGGCGCCGATCCCGGTCATCTGCTTGTTCATGCGTTTCCCCTGTCGGCGCCTGCGTCGGCGCTCATCATGTCGGCCGTCGCCGGGCGGCTCACTCGGCGGCGATCTTTTCGCCGCGCAGCGTCGCCGCCGCGGCCAGGATCGCCTTGACGATGTTGTGGTAGCCCGTGCAGCGGCAGATGTTGCCCTCGAGCCATTCCCGCACCTCCTGCTCGGAGGGGTCGGCGTTCTTCTGGAGCAGGTCCGCGGCGGACATCACCATGCCCGGCGTGCAGAAGCCGCACTGCAGGCCGTGATGGTCCTGGAACGCCTGCTGAAGCACGCTGAGCGTGCCGTCGGGGGCGGCCATGCCCTCGATCGTGCGGATGTCGGCGCCGTCGACCGCGACGGCGAGCACGGAGCACGCCTTCACGCTCTGGCCGTCGATGTGCACGACGCAGGCGCCGCACTGCGAGGTGTCGCACCCCACATGCGTTCCGGTCAGCTCGAGCCCTTCGCGCAGGAACTCCACCAGGAGCGTGCGCCCCTCAACCTCGCCGGAGACGGCCTTGCCGTTCACCGTCATCGACACAGACGCCATGTGTTTCGTCCTCCCTGGGATCTCGCCTTGGTGTGGTCGCGCGGGGCCGTCAGCCCATCAGGCGCTTCCAGAAACCCTTCTTCTCGCCTTCCGCGCCGGCCGCCGCCTCGGCGGGCGCGCCCGCCTCGGCCGGGGCCCCGGCCGCAGCCTCGGCGCCGCCGGCGCCCTCGACCTGCTCCTTGAAGTTGGTGAAGAACTGGTCGGCCATCTTCTTGGCGAAGCCGTCGATCAGCCGGGCGCCGAGCTGGGCGATCTTGCCGCCGACCTTGGCCTCGGCGCTATAGGTCAGCTCCGTGCCTTCGGGAACCTCCCTGAGCGCGACGTCGGCGCCGCCCTTGGCGAAGCCCGCCGCGCCGCCCTTGCCCTCGCCGGAGATCGTGTAGCCCTCGGGCGGATTCATGTTGGTCAGGTCGATCGCGCCGTTGAACGTCGCGGAGACGGGGCCGACCTTCTGCTTCACGACGGCCTCGAACGAGGTGTCCGACGTCTTTTCGAGCGACTGGCACCCCGGAATGCAGGCCTTGAGCGTCTCGGGGTCGTTCAGCGCGGCCCAGACGGTCGCGCGGTCCGCCGCAATGATCTGGCTTCCCTCGAGTTTCATGGACGAAGCACCCCTCCCGTCATTCTGCGCCGCTGCGGCGGGCGCCATTGTTCCTCGGGACGATAGGCGGGACGCTCAGTGATTTCCACACCTTGCGCAAGCGTCAAAATCGCCCACGGCGCACTGCGAAGGGGCCGGCGGCGCCCGGTTCGCGATCGTTGCGTTTTGATCTTGGCGCGGAGCCGACACAGTGGTTCAATGAGACTAAAGGGTTAACGGCCCGCGCAGGCGCGTAAACGAGGGGGGGCTGACGCATGGTCACGGACCGGGATCGGGCATGGACGTGAGCAGAACGGCGCGCGCCGCGACCGAGACGCTGGCGCAGAGCGCGCTCGTCGTCGACGACCACCCGCTGTTCTGCGAGGCGCTGTCGCTCGCGCTGAAGGGCGGTCTCGGCCTGAAGCGCGTGGTGACGGCCCACACGCTCGGCGCCGCGCTGGAGATGATCGCCGGCGGGCTGGAGGTCGACGCCGTGGCGCTCGACCTCAACCTGCCCGACGTCAGCGGCGTCGACGGGCTGATGCGGCTGAAGGCGGCGACGCCCCGAACGCCGGTGGTCGTCGTCTCTGCGATGAGCGACGCGCGGATCGTGGCGCAGGTGATGCGCGCCGGCGCGGCCGGCTTCGTGCCCAAGAACGTGCCGAGCGCCGAACTCGTCTCGGCGATGCGCCACGTGCTCGACGGCGAGCTCTACGTGCCGCCGGGCATGGTCCTGCCGCGCGAGGGCGGCGCCGCCGAGCCCGACCCGGCCGGCGCGGCGGAGCGGCTGGGCGACCTCACGCCCCAGCAGCTCCGCATTCTCGGGCTCGTCTGCGAGGGCAAGCTCAACAAGCAGATCGCCTTCGATCTCGACATCGCCGAGACCACGGTGAAGGCGCACATCACCGCGATCCTGCGCAAACTGGGCGTGCAAAGCCGCACCCAGGCGGTTCTGGTGGCGCGCAAGGTCAGCTTCTCCGACATCCTGAGGGACTGACGCCGATGCGCGAGAACTTGCATGTGAACCCTGCAGGCTCGGGCGAGGACGGCGGCGCCGCGCTCGAGATCGGTCTCGACGCCGCCCTCTCCGACAACGAGCGCCTGCGCCGGGCGAACGACGCGCTGCGCGAGCGCATGGAGCGGCAGGCCGCCCACGGCCTCGACGGCGCCCAGCGCGCCACCGACGCCGGCGAGGCGCTGGTCTGGGCGCGGCGGCAGGCGCAGGCGGCGCTCGACGTCTGCGCCGACGGACTGGCGCTGTTCTCGGAGGACGGGCGGCTCACGCTCTACAACGCGCGCCTGCAGGCGTTCCTGCCCGACGCCGGCACGCGCATCGCCGCCGGGCAGCGGCTGGAGGACGCCGCTCGGGCGCTTCTCAGCTCCGCCGCGCTGGCGCTGCAGCCCGACGCGAGGACGGCGATGGCCGCCGCCCTCGCGTCCGCCGAACCCGCGTCGCGCGCGCCTCTCGCCGCTCCGCTCGCCGACGGCCGCTGGGTGGAGTTCGCGCTGCGCCGCGCCGTCGGCGGGCAGTTCGCGCTCGTCGTCTCCGACGTCACCGCGCAGGTCGCGCGGGCTGCGTCGGCGGCGGCGCGCAGCGCGCACGCGCCCGACGTCGAGGGCGGCTGGCCGGGGGCGGCGCTGGACCGGCTGCGCATCGGGCTCGCCGCCTTCGACGGAAGCGGCGCGCTGGCGCATTGCAACGCGCCGTTCCGGGCCCTGCTCGGCCTCGGTCTGGCCGCGGCGCAGCCGGGCGCGCCCATGGCCGCGCTGATCGGGGAGGCGGCCGGCGCCGGCCCCATGGCCGGCCCGGCGGCCGGCCCGGTGGTCGGCGCGCTTGCGGAATGGCTCCGCGCGCCGCAGCCGCGACCGCCGCTCTCGACCGACCTCAGGGCGCGCGACGGCCGCGTCCTGCGCGTCAACTGCTACGACGGGGACGGCGACGGCTTCTCGGTGAGCCTCGCCGACATCACCGAGGATCGCGAGAGCGCCGAGGAGCTTGAGCGCGCCCGGCGCACGCTGGAGAGCCGCGTGGTCGAGCGCACCGCCGCGCTGACCGACCTCAACGACCGCCTCGTGCAGGAGGTCGCCGAGCGCCGCGCCATCGAGAGCGAGATGCGCCGCGCCCGCGACGCCGCCGAGGCCGCCAACCTCTCCAAGACGCGCTTTCTCGCCGCCGCCAGCCACGACCTTCTCCAGCCGCTCAACGCCGCGAAACTCTTTCTCTCGGCCCTCGCCGCGAGCAGGCTCTCGCCGGACGCGTCCGAGACGGTGGCGCGGGTCGAGAGCGCCTTCGGCTCCGTCGAGGCGCTGCTGAACGCGCTGCTCGACATCTCCAAGCTCGACGCCGGCGGCGGCGAGGCGCATGTCTCCGACTTCCCCGTCGCCCGCGTGCTCAAGCCCGTGGCGGAGGAGTTCGGCGCCGTCGCGGCCGCCCGCGGCCTCAAGCTCACCGTCGCGCCCTGCTCGGCGATCGTGCGGAGCGACCCGCATTACCTCCGGCGCATCGTCCAGAACCTCGTCAGCAACGCGCTCAAGTACACGATGCAGGGGGGCGTGGTGCTCGGTTGCCGGCGCCGGGGCGAGACGCTGCGCATCGAGGTCTGGGACAGCGGCGTCGGCGTGCCGCCCGCCGAGCGGCGTCGCGTCTTCGAGGAGTTCCACCGCATCGACGCCGCCAACCCGCGCGGCGAGCGCGGCATGGGGCTGGGGCTGGCCATCGTCGACCGCGCCGCGCGGCTGCTGGGCCACCGCGTCGACGTCAGGTCTCAGCCGGGGGTCGGCTCGGTGTTCTCGGTCACCGCCCCGCTCGGCCACGCCGGCGCGGCGCGCGCGGCCCAAGCGGCCGGCGAGGCCGACGCGCAGCATTTCGGCGACGCGCGCGGGATGATCGCGCTGGTGCTCGACGACGACGACGCCGTGCGCGGCGCGACCTCGGCGCTGCTGGCGCGCTGGGGCGTCGACGCGATGGAGGCCGCGACGGCGGGGCAGGCGGTCTCGGCCGTGCGCCAGCTCGGCATGGCGCCCGACGTGATGCTGCTCGACTACCACCTCGGCGACGGCCTCACCGGCCTTCAGGCGCTGCGCCGGCTGCGCGAGGAGACCGGCGTGGACGCCCCCGCCGTCATCATCACCGCCGACCGCTCGCGCGCGCTGGAGGCCGCGGCGGCGGAGGCCGGGGCGGAGGTGCTCACCAAGCCGGTGGCGCCTGCGAAACTGCGCGCGCTGCTGCAATGGAGCCGCGCCAACGCCGACGGCGGGCTTGGCGCCTAGCCGCCTGCGCTTCAACGGCAATTCGAGACACGCAGGCCGCCGTCGGCGCGCGGCGCCAATTTGTGCGCCGCAGCGCGGCCCTGGGCGGCAGGCATGCGCCAGCAGCGCTGGACGCCCGCGCCGGTCGATGGTTAACATCCCGCAACCGGGGCGGCTCGCCCGGCGCCGGCGATCTCCGACGCGCCGTCGAGCCGGCCGCTCAACCCGCGCGAGGCCCCGATGACGCTCCAGGTCGCTCTCACCCACCGGACCCGTTACGACTACGACCGGCCGGTGTTTCTCTATCCGCAGGTGGTCCGCCTGCGGCCCGCGCCCCACGCGCGGACGCCGGTGCTGAGCTACAGCCTCCAGATCAGCCCCGAGAAGGGCCGCTTCACCAACTGGCAGCAGGACCCGTTCGGCAACTGGCAGGCGCGGCTGGTGTTCCCGGAGAAGGTCACGCACTTCCATGTGGACGTCGACCTCGTCGCCGAGATGCTGGCGATCAACCCCTTCGACTTCTTCATCGAGGAGGAGGCGCGCACGCCGACCTTCCGCTACGAGGCGGTGCTGAAGAAGGATCTCGCGCCCTATCTGGAGACCTTCGAGCCCGGCCCGCTGCTGGCGAAGCTCATCGCCGAGACCCGGCCGAGCGAGAGCGACGACACCCTGAACTGGGTGGTGGCGCTGAACCAGAAGCTGCGCACCCTCGTCGACTACCTGATCCGCATGGAGCCCGGCGTGCAGACGCCGGAGGAGACGCTGAAGAAGGCGTCGGGAAGCTGCCGCGACAGCGCGTGGCTGCTCTGCCACCTGCTGCGCCACCACGGCTTCGCGACGCGCTTCGTGTCGGGCTACCTGATCCAGCTCGTCGCCGATCTCTCGCCCATCGACGGCGGCGCGGCGGGGCCGACGGCCGATTTCACCGACCTGCACGCCTGGGCGGAGGTGTTCCTGCCCGGCGCCGGCTGGGTCGGGCTCGACGCGACCTCCGGCCTGCTGACGGCGGAGGGCCACATTCCGCTCGCCGCGACGCCCGAGCCGGCCTCGGCGGCGGCGATATCCGGCGGCGTCGAGCAGTGCGAGGTGGACTTCCACTTCGAGATGAAGGTGGAGCGCATCCTCGAGACGCCCCGCGTCTCGGCGCCCTACACCGTCGCGCAGTGGTCGGCGATGGACGCCGCCGGCAAGGCCATCGACAAGCGCCTGAAGGCCGGCGACGTGCGGCTGACCGTGGGCGGCGAGCCGACCGTCCTCGCCGCCTACGACCGCGACGGCGACGAATGGAACACCGCCGCCGTCGGCCCCACCAAGCGCGGCTTCGCCGACACGCTGATCCGCCGCCTGCGCGAGCGCTTCGCGCCGGGCGGGCTGCTGCATTACGGGCAGGGCAAGTGGTATCCGGGCGAGCAGCTGCCGCGCTGGGCCTTCTCGCTCTACTGGCGCTCCGACGAGCAGCCGCTCTGGCTCAACCCCGATCTCGTCGCGCCCGAGGCCGACAAGGGCGCCACGGTCGAGGGCGCGGAGCGCTTCGCGGTGCGGCTCGCCGAGCAGCTCGGCGTCGGCGGCGACTACGTGCAGTCCGCCTACGAGGACGCCGCCGCCTTCCTGCGGCAGGAGGCGGGCCTGCCGATCAACGTCACCACCGAGGACAACAAGCTCGAAGACCCGCAGGAGCGCGCCCGGCTCGCGCGCGTGTTCGGCGAGGGCCTTGGCAAGCCCAAGGCCTTCATCCTGCCGATCCAGGCGGCGCAGGCGCGGCCGGCGACGCGCGGCCGGCGCTTCCAGTGGCTGTCGGAGATCTGGGCGGTGCGGCTCAAGCGGCTCGTGCTGGCGCCGGGAGACAGCCCCGCCGGCTTCCGCCTGCCGCTCAACACCCTGCCGTGGATCGACGAGGAGCTCTATCCGCTGATCCTGCCGACCGACGCCTTCTCCGCCGAGGCGCAGCGGCCGCTCTTCGCGCGGCCCGAGCGCACGCTGGTGCTGCAGGGGCAGGGGGCGCCCGCCGGCGCGCTGGCGACGCCCGCCGTCGAGGGCTCCCAGACCGAGGACTACGAGGCGTTCTGGGCCCGGCTCAAGACCATGGCCGAGCGTCGCCGCGGGCGCGAGCGGAGCGGCGTCGGCGGCGCCGGCCTCGGGCCCGTGGCGCCGGGCGAGCCCTTCGTCGGCGGCGGCCTCTCGGTGCGCACGGCGCTGACGGTGGAGCCGCGCGGCGGCGTCCTCTGCGTCTTCCTGCCGCCCGTGCGCGACGCCGAGGAGTATGTCGACCTCATCTCGGCGGTCGAGGACGTCGCCGCCGAGCTCGGCCAGCCCGTCCATGTCGAGGGCTACCCGCCGCCGCGCGACGCGCGCCTGCGCGAGATCAAGGTCACGCCCGACCCCGGCGTGATCGAGGTCAACATCCAGCCCTCAGCAAGCTGGGAGGAGCAGGTCCACATCACCGAGACGGTGTACGAGGAGGCGCGGCAGCTCGGGCTCGACAGCTCCACCTTCGAGCTCGACGGCCGCCCCGCCGGCACCGGCGGCGGCAACCATGTCGTGATGGGCGGCGCCAGCCCGCCAGACAGCCCGTTCCTGCGCCGGCCCGACCTGCTGGCCTCGATCATCCGCTACTGGCAGCGCCATCCGTCGCTCAGCTACCTGTTCTCGGGTCTCTTCATCGGCCCGACGAGCCAGGCGCCGCGCATCGACGAGGCGCGCGACGACCAGCTCTTCGAGATGGAGATCGCGCTCCAGCAGGTCCCCGACCCGACCTCCGGCGTCGGCTGCCCGCCCTGGCTCGTGGACCGGATCTTCCGCCACCTGCTCGTGGACAGCACCGGCAACACCCACCGCGCCGAGATCTGCATCGACAAGCTCTACTCGCCCGACGGCCCGACCGGGCGGCTCGGCCTCGTGGAGTTCCGCGCCTTCGAGATGCCGCCGCACCCGCGCATGTCGCTCGCCCAGCAGCTCGTGCTGCGGGCGCTGATCGCGTGGTTCTGGGAGCGTCCCTATGCGCAGCCGCTGACCCCGCATCGCGAGCGCCTGCGCGACTTCTACATGCTGCCCTACGGCGTGTGGTCGGATTTCAGCGCGGTGCTGGCCGACCTCGCCGCCGCCGGCTTCCCGCTGGAGCCGGCGTGGTTCACGCCGCATTTCGAGTTCCGCTTCCCGGTGGCGGGGAGCTTCGCGCAGGCGGGCGTCGAGGTCGAGCTGCGCACGGCGCTGGAGCCCTGGCACGTGCTGGGCGAGGAGGCCGCGGTCGGCGGCACGGCGCGCTACGTCGACAGTTCGCTGGAGCGGCTTCAGGTGCGCGTGAAGGGCGATCTCGGCGACCGCTACGCCGTGGCGTGCAACGGCTGGACGCTGCCGCTGACCGAGGCGACCGGCCCGCATGATCGGGTGGCGGGGGTCCGCTTCCGAGCCTGGCTGCCGCCTTCCTGTCTGCACCCGACCATCGGCGTCCATTCCCCGTTAACCATAGAAGTCTACGACCTCGCCCAGGGACGGGCGCTGGGCGGGGCGACTCACCATGTCAT
>CAYGUQ010000138.1:8734-9044 GCA_964352995.1 uncultured Rhodobacterales bacterium | reverse complement strand
GGGCTATATCGGGTTGGAGGCCGCGGCGGTCGCGCGCAAGCGGGGCATGGACGTGCGGCTCGTCGAGGCGGCGCCGCGCATCCTCGGCCGCGTCGCGCCCGCCGAGACCGCCGACTATTTCCGCGCGCTGCATCTCGGCCATGGCGTCGACCTGCGCGAGGGCGCGGCGCTGGGCGCGCTGGAGGGCGCGGGCGGGCGGCTGGTCGGCGCGCGCATGGTCGACGGCGAGACGTTTCCGGCCGACCTCGCCATCGTCGGCGACGCCGACGCGCCCCAGACGGCCCTCGCCGAAGCCGCCGCGCGCGCCGGG
>CAYGUQ010000138.1:5311-8724 GCA_964352995.1 uncultured Rhodobacterales bacterium | reverse complement strand
GCGTTGCGGCGGACGCCGCCTGCGCGACGTCCGATCCCGCCATCGTCGCCGCGGGCGACTGCGCCTCGTTTCCCTGGCGCGGCCGGCGGGTGCGCCTTGAGTCGGTGCAGAACGCCATCGACATGGGCAAGGCCGCCGCCATGACGCTGCTCGGCCGCCCGGCGGTCTACGACCCGACGCCGTGGTTCTGGTCGGACCAGTACGACGTCAAGCTCCAGATCGCCGGGCTGTCGGACGGGCGAGACCGCGTCGTCGTCAGGCCCGGCGCGCGGCCCGGCGCGCAGTCGGTGTGGAGCTTCGCTGGCGACCGGCTGCTCTCGGTCGACGCGATGAACGACGCGCGCGCGTTCATGACCGCCAAGCGCTGGCTGGAGGCCGGCGTCTCGCCGGACGCCGCCCGCGTCGCCGACCCCGCCTGCGACCTGAAGGACGCCGCATGACCGCCGCCGCATTCTCGCCCGCGCTTGCCGCCACCGCCGAGCCGCCCGTGATGGCCGCGCGCGCCTGGATCGCGGGGCGCAGCTTTCCGCCCGAGACGCCGCTCATCAATCTCAGCCAGGCCGCGCCGGTCGACCCGCCGCCCGAGCCGCTGCGCGAGGCCATCGCGGAGGCGGCGCTGAACGACCCGCAGGCGCATCTCTACGGGCCGGTGCTGGGGTTGCCGGCGCTGCGCGAGGCGGTCGCCGAGCGCTGGTCGGCGCACTACCGCGCCGCGATGGCGCCGGAGGCCGTGGCGATCACGTCGGGCTGCAACCAGGCCTTCTGCGCCGCCGTCGCGACGCTGGCGGGCGCTGGCGACGAGGTGATCCTGCCCTCGCCCTGGTACTTCAACCACCGCATGTGGCTCGACATGGCCGGCGTCGCGACGCGGCCGCTGCCCTGCGACGAGGCCGGCCTGCCGAGCCCCGAGCGCGCCGCGGCGCTCATCGGGCCGCGCACCCGCGCCGTCGTGCTGGTCACGCCGAACAATCCCACCGGGGCGGAGTATCCGGCGGGCCTCCTCGCGGCCTTCCGCGATCTCTGCGCCGAGCGCGGGCTCGCGCTGGTGCTGGACGAGACCTACCGCGACTTCCACTCCGCCGACGGCCCGCCGCACGACCTCTTCGCCGAGCCCTCATGGGGCGACACGGTGATCCAGCTCTACAGCTTCTCGAAGGTCTATCGCCTCACCGGCCACCGCGTCGGCGCGATGCTTGCCGCGCCGGCGCGGCTGGCCCAGGCGGAGAAGTTCCTCGACACGACGACCATCTGCCCCAACCAGCTCGGCCAGATCGCGGCGCTGGCGGGGATCAGGCGCATGGGAAACTGGGTCGCCGGCGAGCGGCTGGAGATCCTGCGTCGGCGCGACGCGCTGCGGGCCGGCTTCGCAACGGAGGGCGGCGTCGGCCCGGGCGGCTGGCGGCTGCTCTCGTCAGGGGCCTACTTCGCCTACCTCGCGCACCCGTTCGACGCGCCGTCGGACGTCGTGGCGAAGGCGCTGGCGGATCAGGCCAACCTCCTCGTGCTGCCGGGGACGATGTTCAACCCGCTGCGCGGCGAGGGCGGCGACGGGACCGCCGAGGCGACCCTGCGGCTCGCCTTCGCGAACGCCGACGCGGCGGGACTGTCGGAGGTGCTGCGCCGGCTCGCGGCGTTCCGGCTCTAGCGGCCGGCGCCGGGCGCCTCCCTTGCCGCGCAGGGCGGGCGCGCATAACGTCCGCGCCGCGCGAGATGGAGGGTTGGGCCGATGCTGGATTTGCTGCGCCGAGGCGTCAGGTCGTGGGTGGCCAAGGTTCTGCTGGGGCTTCTGGTGGCGAGCTTCGCGGTGTGGGGCATCGGCGACATCGGCGGCGGCTTCTCCACGCGCGTCGCCACCGTCGGCGATCAGGCCGTCGAGGCCAACCTCTTCGCCCGCGTCATGCGCAACGAGCAGCAGCGCTACGGGGTCGACCCCGCCGAGGTGCGCGCAACCGGGCTCGACCGCTTCGTGCTGGCGCGCATGGTGCGCGAGGCGGCTCTGGCGGACGCTGCGTCGCGGCTCGGCGTCTCGGCGCCCGACGAGGCCGTCGCGCGCGAGGCGCGCCAGCAGCCCGCCTTCCAGGTCGCCGGCGCGTTCGACCCGGCGCAGTATCAGGCGACGGTGACGCGCGCCTATCCCTCCGTCGCCGCCTACGAGCAGACGGTGCGCGAGGCGCTCGCCGCCGCGCAGGTGATCGGCGCGGCGCAGGCGGGCGCCTCGGCGCCGGCTCCGATGATCGACACGATTTTGCGCCTGCGCGAGGAGAGCCGGCTCTTCGACGCGATCACGCTGCGCCGCGACGCGCTCGACCTGACGCCGCCGGAACCGGACGACGCCGCGCTCCAGGCGCATCTCGACGCGAACGCCGTCGCCTTCGAGGCGCCGGAGCGGCGCGACGCGACGTGGATCTTGATCGAGCCGGCTGCGCTCGCCGGCGACATCCCCGAAAGCGACCTGCGCGCCGCCTACGACGCCCAGCGGTCGCGCTTTTCCGAGCCCGCGGCGCGCGTCGTCGACCAGATCGTCTACGTCGACCGCGCCGAGGCGGAAGCCGCCGCCGAGCGCGTGCGCGCCGGCGAGGCGGACTTCGACGCGCTGCTGGCGGAGCGGGGGCTGACGCGCGCCGATGCCGCGCTCGGCCCGGTCCGGCGCGACGACCTTTTCGACGCCCGCGGGGACGCCGCCTTCGCGCTGGAGGAGCCCGGCCTCGCGGGACCGGCGCAGACGGCGGGCGGCTTCGCCCTGCTCGACGTGACGCGGATCACGCCGGAGGACGTCACGCCGTTCGAGGCGGCGCGCGGTCTGCTTTCGGAGGAGATCGCGGCGGAGCGCGGCCGGCCGGAGGCCGACCGCATGGCCGAGGAGGTCGCCGATCTCGCCGCCGGCGGCGCGACGCTGGAGGAGATCTCCGCCGAACTCGGCCTGCCGCTCGGCGGCGACGCCTCTCTGCAGGCCTCCGGCGCGCCCGGCGACCTGCCCGGCGGCGCCGAGGGCACGCGCGCCCTGCGCGCGGAAGTCTTCGCCGCATCGGTCGGCGAAGAGCGCGACCTCGTCCGACTGCCCTCCGGCGGCTACGTGCTGGCGCGGGTGAACGCGGTCAAGCCGGCCGTCACGCCGCCGCTCGAGGCGATCCGCGACGCCGTGGCGGCGGACTGGCGGCGCGCCTGGGCGGAGGAAGCGCTCGGCGCGGCCGCCGAGGCGGCCCGCGCCCGCATCGCCGGCGGCGAGACGCTGCAAGGCGTCGCCGACGACCTCGGCCTCGCCGTCGAGCCGCTCGGCCCGATGCGCCGCGACGACCCCGACCCGCGGCTCGGCGAGGACGCCCGCGCCGCCCTGTTCGCGGCCCAGCCCGGCGCCGCAGCCGCCACCGTCGCCGGCGCCTCGGCGACCGTGGCGGTGCTGCGCGAGATCATCC
>CAYGUQ010000138.1:0-5211 GCA_964352995.1 uncultured Rhodobacterales bacterium | reverse complement strand
GCCGCCACCGTCGCCGGCGCCTCGGCGACCGTGGCGGTGCTGCGCGAGATCATCCCGCCGTCGGATCCTGCGGCGCGGGAGGCTCTGGCGCGGACGCTGGCCGCCTCCTTCGCGGCCGATCAGGCGGACTATCTTGGCCGCGCGCTCGAGGCGGAGGCCGGCGTGTCGATCAACCAGCAGGCGCTCGACGCGGCGCTCGCGCAGATCGGCGCCTGAGCCGTGGACATCCATCCCGGCTTCGCCGACTTCGAGGTCGCGGCCGCGACCGGCGTCAACCAGGTGCTCTGGACGCGCATCGTCGCCGACCTCGACACGCCCGTCTCGCTCATGCTGAAGCTCGCCGAGGCGCGGGCCGACAGCTTCCTGCTCGAAAGCGTCACCGGCGGCGAGGTGCGGGGGCGCTACTCGATCATCGGCATGAAGCCCGACCTGATCTGGCGCTGCCGCGGCGAAAGCGCCGAGATCAACCGCGCCGCGCGCTACGACCCCGACGCCTACGAGCCCGAGACGCTCGATCCGCTCGCCTCGCTGCGGGCGCTGCTCGCCGAGAGCCGCATCGACCTGCCCGAGGGCCTGCCGCCCATGGCCGCCGGCCTCTTCGGCTATTTCGGCTACGACATGGTGCGGCTGGTCGAGCGCCTGCCGGCGCCGAACCCCGATCCGCTGAACCTGCCCGACGCGGTGCTGATGCGGCCGACCGTTGTGGCGGTGCTCGACACGGTGAAGGACGAGGTGACGCTCGTCGCGCCGGTCTGGGCGGCGAACGGCGAGCCCGCCCGCGCCGCCTACGCCCGCGCCGCGGAGCGCCTGTCGGACGCGCTCGACGCGCTCGACCGCGCCCCGGCGGCCGAGCGCGGCGCCGAGACGCCGCTCGCCGAGCCGCTGGAGCCGGTCTCCAACACCTCGGAAGACGCGTATCGCGCCATGGTGGAGCAGGCCAAGCGCTACATCGCCGCCGGCGACATCTTCCAGGTCGTGCCGTCGCAGCGCTGGACGACGCCCTTCGCGCCGCCGCCCTTCGCGCTCTACCGCGCGCTGAGGCGCACCAATCCCTCGCCCTACATGTTCTTCTTCAACCTCGGCGACTTCCAGATCGTCGGCGCCAGCCCCGAGACGCTGGTGCGGGTGCGCGGCGACGTCGTCACGATCCGGCCCATCGCCGGCACGAGGCCAAGGGGCGCGACGCCGGAGGAGGACGCGCGGCTTGAGGCCGAACTGCTCGCCGACCCCAAGGAGCGCGCCGAGCACCTGATGCTGCTCGACCTTGGCCGCAACGACGTCGGCCGCGTCGCGCGCGTCGGCACGGTGGACCCCAACGCGCAGTTCACCATCGAGCGCTACAGCCACGTCATGCACATCGTCTCGAACGTCGACGGCAGGCTGCGGCCCGAATTCGACGCGCTCTCGGCGCTGCTCGCCGGGCTGCCCGCCGGCACCGTCTCCGGCGCGCCGAAGGTGCGCGCCATGGAGATCATCGACGAGCTGGAGAGCGAGAAGCGCGGCGTCTACGCCGGGGGCGTGGGCTATTTCGGCGTCGGCGGCGACATGGACGTCTGCATCGCCCTGCGCACGGCCGTGCTCAAGGACGGTCGGATGCATGTGCAGGCCGGCGGCGGCGTGGTCCATGACAGCGACCCCGAGGCGGAGCGGATGGAGACGGTCCACAAGGCCCGCGCCCTCATGCGCGCCGCCGAGGAGGCCGGCCGCTTCGCCGCGCGCGGCAACCGCTGAGCGGTGTCACCGCCGCGTCGCGCCTGCGTCGCCTCAGCGTCACAGGCCGCCGTTAACCAACTCCCGAGTGCGCGCCGCGCCGGCGCGCACAACCCTTTCGGGAGCATCGCCATGCGCGTCGTCGTTCTCGCCGTCTTCGCCGCCGTCGCGGCAGGCGCCGTCTCCGCCGCCCCCTATTCGCTGCGTCTCATCGGTGCGCAGGAGATCGCCACGGGCACGCTGTTCGACGGCGTGGAGTTCGGCGGCGTTTCCGGCCTCGACCGGCTGCCGGACGGCCGCTACGTCGCGCTTTCGGACGACCGCGGCGGCGAGCGCGGCGCGCCGCGCTTCTACACGATGAGCCTCGACATCGACGCCTCCGGCTTTCACGCCGCCACCATCGAAAGCCAGACCTTCCTGCGCCGTCCGGACGGGACGCAGTTTCCCGACGACCGGCGCACCGTGGACCCCGAGGGCGTGCGCGTCGCGCCGAACGGCAATCTCTACGTGTCGAGCGAGGGCAACTTCAGCGCCAACCCGGACGCGCTCTTCCAGCCTTTCGTCCGCGAGATGACGCTCGACGGCGGCTTCGTGCGGGAGTTCGACACGCCCGCCCAGTTCGACTACGTCGACGGCTCGACGACGGGCGGCCGCTCCAACAAGCTCTTCGAGGCGCTCGCCGTCACGCCCGACGGGCATCTCTTCACCGCCAACGAGGACGCGCTGATCCAGGATGGGCCGATCACCAGCCTGGCCAACGGCAGCGTCGTGCGCGTCACGAAGCTCGACCCCGTCTCGGGCGGCGCCGTGGCGCAG
This sequence comes from uncultured Rhodobacterales bacterium, assembly GCA_964352995.1. Taxonomy (GTDB): domain Bacteria; phylum Pseudomonadota; class Alphaproteobacteria; order Rhodobacterales; family Rhodobacteraceae; genus Rubrimonas. The sequence continues at coordinate 2,685 of CAYGUQ010000138.1, read as the reverse complement.
TACGCCTACGACCTGCCGCCGATCCCGGTGGACGCGGTTCCGGGCGCCCCCTTCGGCCCCGACAACGGCCTGCCCGAACTGCTCGCCGTCGATGACGACAGCTTCATCGGCGTCGAACGCGCCTTCGCCTTCGGCGTGGGCAACACCATCCGCCTGACGCTGACCGAGATCGGGCCGGAGACGACCGACATTCTCGGCGTGGACGGCCTGATCGGCGCCGCCTACACGCCGATGTCGCGCGACCTGCTGCTGGAGATGCCGCTCGTCTTCGAAGGCGTGACGCTGGACAACATCGAGGCCGCGGCCTGGGGGCCGACGCTCGCCAACGGTTCGAGGACGCTGGTGCTCGCCGCGGACAACAATTTCAACGCCGCGCAGCGCACGCTGTTCATGGCCTTCGAGGTCGCGCCGGCGCCGATCCCGCTGCCTGCCGCGATCTGGCTCATGCTGGCGGGTCTCGGCGCGCTCGGCGCCGCCGCGCGCCGCGGGCGCTGAGCCGCCCGTCGGCGGCGGCGTTCACGCGCGGGTGAAGGCCGCCGCGAGTTCGACATGGGGCGACCAGCGAAACTGGTCCACGGGCTGCACCCATTCCAACCGCCAGCCGCCATCCGTCAGGATGCGGGCGTCGCGCGCGAAGGTGGCGGGGTTGCAGCTTGCGGCGGCGATGCGCGTGGGTCCGCCCCGTCCGCGCGGGAGCGCCAGTTGCGCCGCCTGCGCCGCCGCGCCGGCGCGGGGCGGGTCGAGGACCACGGCGTCGTAGCCGGCGAGCTCGGCGGGGCGCAGGGGGCGGCGATCCAGATCGCGGGCCTCCGTGCTCACCGTGCGCAGGCCTTTCGCCAGCCGCCACCCGGCGTCGAGCGCCGCCAGCGCCGCGGCGCTCTCCTCCACCGCATGGATCGTCGCCTGAGCGGCGAGCGGCAGGGTGAAGGTTCCCGAACCTGCATAGAGGTCGGCTATGCGCGGCGCGTCTCCTACCGCCTCGAGCACCGCGGCGACGAGCGCGGCCTCTCCCTCGACCGTCGCCTGCAGGAAGCCGTCCGGCGGCGGCGTGACGAGCGCCGCCCCGAAGCGCTGGAAAGGCGGGCGGCGAGCCGCCACCGGCTCGCCGTTATAGGTGAGGCGCGCGAAGTCCGCCGCCTCGGCCGTCGCGGCGAGCGCCGCGCGCAGGGCCGCGTCGAGCGGCTTCTGGCCGGAGAGCGCGACGTCGAGCCCCGCCTCCGCATCCGTCGCCGCGACGCGCACGTCGCCGGAGCGCGAGGCGACCCGGCCGACCAGGTCGCGCAGCGTCGGCAGCGCGGCGACGATGGCCGGGCGCGCGACGGGGCATTCGGAGATCGCGACGACCGCGGCGTCCGCCCGGCCGTGAAAGCCGAGCAGCGCGGTCTTCTTCGTGCGTCGCCCGCTCAGCGCGACGCGCCGGCGCGAACCCGGCGGCGAGACGGCGATGGGGCGTACAGGCGCCTCCAGTCCTTGCGACGCCAGCGCGGCCGCCGCCATCGCGGTCTTCCACGCGGCCAGCAGCGCGTCGCCGGCGTGCTGGGTCGCGCAGCCGCCGCAGGCGCCGAAATGGCGGCAGGCGGGAGCGACGCGCTCCGGCGCGGCCGAAAGGATCTCGACCTCGGTCAGCCGCTCGCCCTCGCGCCGCCCGCGCACGGTCTCTCCGGGCAGGGCGCCGGCGACGTAGAGCGGGCCTGAAGGCGTGTCCGCGACGCCGTCGCCGAGATGGCCGAGGCGCTCGACAGCGACTTCGACGAGGGTGGTCGCGCGGGGGGCGGTGTCGTTCATGGGGCTGCGTTAGCGCCGCGCGCGCCGCCCGTCGAGGGGCGTCAGCCGCGCCGGGCCGCCACGAGGAACTCGACGTTGCCGTCGCCGCCGGCGATGGGGCTCTCGGTCAGCCCGAGCGGCGGCCAGCCGGACGCCGCGAGGAACGCAGAGACGCGCGCGCAGGCCGCCTCCCGCGCCGCGGGGTCGCGCACGAGGCCGCCGCGGCCGACCGCGGCCCGGCCGGCCTCGAACTGCGGCTTCACCAGCGCCACCAGCGTCGCGCCGGGCGCGCCGCGCGCCAGCGCCTTCGGCAGCGCCAGCGTCAGCGAGATGAAGGAGACGTCCGCGACGATCCAGTCCACTACGGGCGCGACATCCTCAGCCATGTCGCGCGCGTTGACGCCTTCGATGGAGGTGACGCGCGGATCCTGCGCCAGCGCCGGCGCCAGCTGGCCGCGGCCGACGTCGAGCGCCCAGACATGGGCGGCGCCGCGCGCCAGCAGCGCCTGCGTGAAGCCGCCGGTCGAGGCGCCGACGTCCAGCGCGCGCGCCCCTGCCGGGTCGAGCCCGAAGACGTCGAGCCCGTGCAGCAGCTTCAGCGCCCCGCGCCCGACCCAAGGCGAGCCGGGGCCGCTCAACGAGACCTTTGCGCCGACGCCGGTGGGCTGCGAGGCGCGGCGGGCCGGCGCGCCGTCGACGCTGACGAGGCCCTCCGCGATCAGCGCCTGCGCCTTCGCGCGCGAGCCCGCCAGCCCCAGCGCGACAAGGCGCTGGTCGAGCCGCAAGCCGCTATTCCGCCGCCTGCGAGGCCGCCTCCGCGGGCGGCGCGCCTGCGTCGAGCGCGGAGAGGAACTTCTCCGCCTCCAGCGCCGCCATGCAGCCCATGCCGGCCGAGGTCACCGCCTGCCGGAACACGTGGTC
>CAYGUQ010000137.1:0-9084 GCA_964352995.1 uncultured Rhodobacterales bacterium | reverse complement strand
CGAGGCCGGTGTCGAGATTCTTGAGGGCGTTCAGCCGGTTTGCCAGAACCCGGCAATACATCGCGGCTCCCGCCGCCCCTGCGATCAGGAGCGCGTCAGCGATCATGTCCATAACCCCAAGCCTTTCTAGCGCAGGATGAATTCCGAAACGAGCAGGTCGCGCACCAGTCCCTCGCCGGTGACGACCTGGATCCGCCGCAGCATCTGCGCGCGCATGCGCAGCAGGGCCGCCGGATCGTCGACGTCGTCCGCGCGCACCGCGCGCAGATAGGTGTTGAGCACGTCGCGGACGCGCGGCTCGAGCGCCTTGAGCGATTCGGCCGCGCCCGGCTCAACCTCGAGCTGAGCGACGAACTGCAGCTGGCGCAGGCGCGCGTCGCCCCCGCCGAGCGTGATCAGGATCGGCTCCAGCGGCACGAACTCCGCGGCCGGCGTGGCCTCCTCGAACGCCTGCACGGCGGCCTCGTGCGCCATCTCCTCGGGCTCGGCCGACGGCAGCGGGAGATTCACGAGCCCGGAGTACACGGTGTAGAACCCGGCGCCGCCAAGGATCAGCGCAAGAGCGCCGCCCATGATCAGCAACATCGGGCCGCCTCCGCCCTCTTTCGCCGCACTGGCCATGACCAACCGCCCCGCTTTCCGGCCGCCGCACATACGGCCACTGCGGATGGTCTACGCCGTCAGGGCTAAACGGCTTGTTAAACGGAAGGCCCCAAACCTCACGGCGTCGGACGGGGTCGGCGAGCAGCCGGCGGCCCGGGGACTTCAAGGCGCAGTAGGCGCGATGACGGGGTTTGGCGCGTGGGCAGAATCGGCGTTCTCTGGACGGCGCTGGAGCCTCGGCAAAGGCTGATAGCGTTCCTGGCGGTGGCGGCGATCGCCGCGGCGATCTACGGCGTCGTGCAGACGGCGCGCACTCCATCCTATGTGACCCTCTATTCGGGGCTCGACTCGCAGGCGATCGGCGAGGTCGCCGGCGCCGTCGAGGGCATGGGCGTTCCCTTCGAGATGCGCGCGGGCTCGGTTTTCGTGCCGGCTTCCGAGCGCGACCGGGTGCGGATGGCGCTCGCGGCCGACGGCCTGCCGCGCAACGGGCCCTCCGGCTACGAGCTGCTGGACGGCGTGGACGGCTTCGGCACCACCACCGAGATGTTCGAGGCGACCTACTGGCGCGCGAAGGAGGGCGAGCTCGCCCGGACGATCCTCGCCGCGCCCGGCGTGCGCTCCGCGCGGGTGCACATCGCAAACCCGGTCGGCAGGCCCTTCCAGCGCTCGGTCGAACCCACCGCATCCGTCACCGTCATGACCAACTACGGGCCGCTGGAGCCCGCCGCGGCGGAGGCGATCCGCTATCTCGTGGCCTCCGCGGTCGCCGGGCTCACGCCGACGTCGGTGTCGGTGATCGACGCCGCCTACGGCGCGGTGCTGAAGCAGGGCGAAGCGACCGCGACGGCCAATGGCGAGACCCCCGGCGGCGCCCGCGAGAACGAGCTGCGGCGCGAGGTCGAGCGTCTGCTCGCCGCGCGCGTCGGCGAGGGCAAGGCCATCGTCACCGTCGCAGTCTTGGCCAAGACCGAAAGCGAGCGCGTCACCGAGCGCGTGTTCGACCCGCAGGGCCGCGTCGCGATCAGCACCGACAGCCGCGAGACGACCGAGAACAGCAAGGGCGCCGGCGGCGGCCCCGGCGGCGCCGCGAGCGTCGCGTCCAACCTGCCCCAGGCGCAGAACGGCGGCGGCGGCGAGACCACCTCGGCCCGCACCGAGACCGAGGAGCGCGTCAACTACGAGGTCTCGGAGACCACCCGCGAAAGACTGATCCCCGCCGGCGAGGTCGAGCGCCTGACCGTCGCGGTGCTCGTCGACGGGGTCAACGGCGTCGGCGCCGACGGAGAGCGCGTCTGGAGCCCCCGCCCCGAGGCGGAGCTGCGCCAGATCCGCGACCTCGTGCAGGCGGCCGTCGGCTTCGACGCCGACCGCGGCGACATCGTGACGGTGGAGACGCTGGAGTTCGCGCAGACCCCCGGAGCCGTGGCGACGGCGCCGAATCCCGCGCTCGTCTTCTTCGAGGACAACGGGGTGATGCTGGTCCAGATGGCGATACTCGGGGCTATCGCCCTAGGTCTCGGCCTCTTCGTCCTGCGTCCCCTGATGCGCGCGGCGGAGACGCAGAACATGCCGCAGGAGACCGAGGGCCCGACGATCGACTGGGCCGCGGCGCAGCGCATCGAGCAGCAGCAGAACGACCTGCAGCAGCAGATCGAGGTCGACCGCCTGACCCTGCTCAAGAACACCTTCGCGGAACGCCGCGACGAAAGCGCCACGGTGCTCCGCGGCTGGCTTGAGCGCGACGTCCAGGCGCAGATCGAATCCGACGGCGAGGCGCGGTCATGAGGGCGGCGTTGAGGCTGGAGGACTTCGCGGCGGCGGACCGGGGCCAGGACCCGGTGCGCGAGGCGGCGATCGCCCGCGCCCGCTCGGAAGCGCGCGCGGAGGGCTATGCGGCCGGCCTCGCGGCGGGGCTTGCGCAGGGCGACGGCGAGGAGCGCGCGGCGATCGCGGCTCTCGTGGAGTCGGCGCAGGATCTCCAGCTCTCAAGCCTCGCGGCGCGGGCCGAGGGCGCCGCGATGCTGCGCCCGCTGGTCGAGGCGCTCGCGCGGGTCGCAGCGCCTTACGCCGCGGCGAAGGCCTTTCCAGCCGTGCTGGCGGAGGCGGTCGCGGCGCGGACGGCGGCGGCGCCCGATGCGAGGATCGTCGCCTATGCGCCGCCCGCGCTGACCGCAAGCATCGCAGAGCGGTTCGGCGACGGCGTCGAGGTGCGGGAGGACCCCGCGCTGACCGGCGCGCAGGCGCGACTCGAATGGATCGACGGCGGCGCCGAACTTGACGTCGAGGGCTGCCTGACGGCCGCCCGCGACGCGGTGGACCGCTTCTTCGGAGAAACTGAAGGAAGGGCGCAGAATGTCGAATGAAGAGAAGCTGATGAGCGACGACGGCTTCACCTTCGCCGCGGCGGAGAAGATGGCCGGCGTGGAGCCCGGGCAGCCGCGCGGGCGCGCCATCTACAGCGTGCCGATCGAGGTGACGGTCTCGGTGGGCAAGGCCCGCCCCCTGATCTCCGACATCGTCGCGCTGCGGCGCGACTCGGTGCTGCCGCTGGAGAGCCGCATCGAGGATCCGGTGGAGATCTATGTCGGCCCTCAGCTCATCGCCCGCGGCGAGCTGCAGGAGCTCGAGGAGGAAGGCGGCCGTCTCGGCGTCCGCCTGACCGAGATCATGGATCTCGGCAATGGCTCCTGACGCGGCCCGGATCGCGCGCGTCGGCCTGACGATACTCGCGCTCGGCGCGGCCGCCCTGGCCGCGCCGGCGGCGGCGCAGTCGGTGACGCTGGACATCGGCGAGGGCGGCGCGCTCAGCGCGCGCCTCGCCCAGCTCTTCGTGCTCGTGACGCTGCTGAGCCTCGCGCCCGGCCTCGCGATCATGATCACCTGCTTTCCGTTCATGGTGACCACGCTCAGCATCCTGCGGCAGGCCATCGGCCTGCAGCAGGCGCCGCCCAACATGATGATCGTGAGCCTCGCCCTGTTCCTGACCTATTTCGTGATCGAGCCGGTCGCGCAGCAGAGCTGGACCGAGGGCGTCTCGCCGCTGATCGAGGGCACGATCTCGGAGGAGGAGGGCGTCTCCCGCGCCTTCGAGCCGTTCCGCGTCTTCATGGAGGGGCGCGTCGATCCCGGCACGCTCGCCGTGATGACCGAGGCGTCGCCCCTGCGCGACACGCTCCAGCCCGGCGACCGCGCGCCCCCCTCGGTGCTGATCCCGGCCTTCCTGCTCAGCGAGATCCAGCGCGGCTTCGAGGTCGGCTTCCTGATCTTCATGCCGTTTCTCATCATCGATCTCGTCATCGCCTCGGTGCTGATGTCGATGGGCATGATGATGGTGCCGCCCGCCGTCGTGGCGCTGCCGTTCAAACTTGCTTTCTTTGTGATCGCCGACGGCTGGACGCTGCTGGCCGGCGCGCTTGTGAGAGGGTATTCGCCATGAGCGGAAACACGCCTGTCCCGATGCAGAGGCCGCCTATGCCGCTCGCGCGGGTCGCCGATTCGCTCGGCGGACCGACGTTGCAGCCGGGCCCCGCGCGCGGCGGCGACGAGCTGCCGCCCCAGCGCAAGCTTCCGCTCGCAGAGAAGGCCGCCATCATCATCGCCGCGCTCGGGGCCGAGGCGGCGCCGCATGTGCTGCAGGGCATGAGCGAGACGACCATCCGCCGCTTCGCCGGCGCGATGAGCAAGATCGGCGCGGTGACGCCGGAGATGCTGGAACAGGCCATCGAGGAATTCAGCGCCGAGCTCGGCGCACGCAACCAGGTGCGCGTCGGCGCCACCGAGGCCCGCAAGATCCTCGGCGAGCTGCTCGACGACGACAGCGTCAGCCGCATCATGGACGACGTCGATCTCTCCAACGGCCGCACGATCTGGGAGAAGCTCTCCAACAGCTCCGATCAGGCGCTCGCCGCCTATCTCCGCCACGAGCATCCGCAGACGGTCGCCGTCGTCCTCTCCAAGCTGCGCGCCGAGAAGGCCGCGCGCGTTCTGGAGCGGCTCGACGCCGAGTTCGCCCAGATCGTCGTGCTGCGGCTCGCGCGCGTGCCGCGCCTCGACAGCGAGGTGATGGACATCGTGAAGGACGTCCTGCAGCGCGACTTCCTCGCGGTCATGCAGCGCGAGCAGGCGACGCGCCGCCCGGCCGACGTCATCGGCGCGATGATGAACGCGGTGGCGATCTCCAAGCGCGGCGCGCTCATGGAGCAGCTGGAGCAGGAGAAGCCGAAGCTCGCCAAGCAGGTGCAGAAGGTCATGTTCGGCTTCGCCGACATCCCCGGGCGCGTGGACGCGCGCGACGCCGGCACCCTGCTGAAGGCGGTGGAGGAGCCGACGATGATGCTTGCGCTCAAGCACGCCGAGGCCAACGCCCCGAAGGTCATCGACTTCTTCATCGGCAACATCTCCAAGCGCCTCTCGCAGCGTCTGGAGGGCGAGCTCAAGATGCGTTCCAGCCCGTCCCCGCGCGAGGGCGAGGCCGCGCAGACCGCCGTCGTCAACATGGTGCGGGAGCTTTCCCGCAGCGGCGAGCTCAAGATGGTGGACGGCGACGAAGAGGAGGAGTGACTTCCTCTGGCTTCAATCGATTGAAGCCGCAAAAAAAAGGCCGCCCGAAGGCGGCCAAGTCTAGGGAGGAAACGCCCAGGAAGGGCGACGGCGCGAACGCCGCTGAGAAGGAGATTAGGTGTGCGCCGCAGCAAAAGCAAGCGCCGGACGACGAGATTCCGACGGAATGCAGTTTCGACACGGTTACCGATTGCAGTTAGCCACTGTTTTTTCAGGCAATCTGTCCGCCAAACAGCCGATGTTGCATAAACGCCACGCAACATGGCGACTCACTCGCCGCGCTCGGCGCCGAGGCCCCTGCCCCGCATGATGGCGCCGGCCCCGAAACGCGCGCGGATGGCGTCCGTCGCGCGCTCTACGCGCGAGGGCGCCGAATCCTCCTGAAACAGCGCCTCGGCCGCCGCCCCCGCCGGCTGGAGCTCCGAAAGGCCGACGCCGATCAGCCGGAACGGCCCGGCCCCCAGCTCCCGGCCCAGCAGGGGCGCCGCGGCGCGGTGCAGCGCGTCGGCGAGCTGCGTCGGCGCCGCGAGGGCCGACCGGCGCGTCAGGGTGCGGAAGTCGCTGCGCTTGAGCTTGAGCGTCGCGACGCGGCCTTCGATCCCCTGCGCCTTCATCCGGTCGGTGACGCGGACGCAGAGCCGCCAGAGATGCGCCTCCAGCAAGTCGCGCGCGGCGATGTCGGCGTCGAAGGTCGTCTCGGCGGAGACGCTCCTGGCCTGCCGCTCCGGGCTGACGAGACGGGCGTCGCGCCCCCAGCTCAGCGCATGCAGGCGCGCGCCCAGCGCGCCGAACCGCGCCGTGAGGTCCGCGGCGTCGCTCCGGCGCAGGTCGCCCACGGTGCGAAAGCCCTGGGCGTGAAGCGCCTTCGCCGTCGCCGCGCCGACGCCCCAGATCGCGGAGACCGGCCGCGGCGCCAGGAAATCCTCCGTCTCCGCACGGCCGACCAGCGAGAAGCCGCGCGGCTTGTCGAGCTCCGACGCCATCTTGGCGAGGAACTTGTTCCAGCTCAGGCCGACCGTCACGGTCACCCCGACCTCCGCGGCGATGCGGGTCTGCAGCTTCGCGAGCGTGACGGCGGGCGGCGCGCCATGCAGCGCCTCCGTGCCGGACAGGTCGAGAAAGGCCTCGTCGAGCGAGAGCGGCTCGACGAGCGGCGTCAGCGCCTCGAACAACCGCCGGATATGCCGCGAGGCCTCGACATAGGCGGCCATTCTGGGACGGACCACCACGGCGTCGGGGCACAGCGCCAGCGCCTTGAACATCGGCATGGCGGAGCGCACGCCATGGATGCGCGCGATGTAGCAGCAAGTGGAGACGACGCCGCGCCGCCCGCCGCCGACGATCACCGGCCGATCCGCCAGAGATGGATCGTCGCGCTTCTCCACCGCGGCGTAGAACGCGTCGCAGTCGACATGGGCGACGCTGAGCGACGCGAGCTCGGCATGGAAGAGGATGCGCGGCGACCGGCAGCGCGGGCAGCGCCGGGCGGGCCCGTCGAATCGGGCGAGACAGTCGCGACACAGGGCGGGCGTCATCGCCCCATCATGCCGCGGCGCTCACTCCGCGGCGATGGCGCCTTCGCTGAACTGCAGCCGCGCCAGCCGCGCATAGAGCCCGCCCTCGGCGACCAGCCGGTCGTGCGGCCCCTGCGCGATGATCCGCCCCTCGTCGAAGACGATGATGCGGTCGGCGCGCTTAACCGTGGCGAGGCGGTGCGCGATCACCAGCGTGGTGCGGTCGCGCGAGAGCCGGTCCACCGCCTGCTGCACGGCGCGCTCGCTCTCTGCGTCAAGCGCCGAGGTCGCCTCATCGAGCAGCAGCACCGGGGCGTCGCGCAGGATGGCGCGGGCGATGGCGATGCGCTGCTTTTGCCCGCCCGAGAGCATCACCCCGCGCTCGCCGACATAGCTGTCGTAGCCCTGAGGCAGCTTCATGAGGAAGTCGTGCGCCGCCGCCGCCTGCGCCGCGGCCTCCACCTCGGCGTCGCTCGCCTCGGGGCGGCCGAAGCGGATGTTCTCGCGCGCCGTGTCGGCGAAGATCGCCGGCTCCTGCGGCACCAGCGCGAAGCGGGAGCGCAGGCCTTCCGCGCTCATGTCGCGCACGTCGACCCCGTCGATGGTGATGCACCCCGCGGAGGCGTCGTAGAACCGCAGCAGAAGCTGGAAGATCGTGGTCTTGCCGGCGCCCGACGGGCCGACCAGCGCCACCGTCTCGCCCGGAGCGACCTCGAAGCCGATGTCCGACAGCGCCGCCGCCTCGGGCCTCGCGGGGTAGCGGAAGCCCACGCCGTCGAACCGGATGGCGCCGCGCGCCGGGGTCGCGGGGGGTTTCGGCGCGGCGGGCTGCCGCACCGCGTCCTCCGCCTCCAGCAGCTCGACAAGCCGCTCGGTGGCGCCGGCCGCGCGCATCAGTTCGCCCCAGACCTCCGAGAGCGCGCCGACGGCGCCCGCGACGAAGGCCGCGTAGAAGATGAACTGGCCGAGCTCGCCGGCGGTCTTCTCTCCGGCCATCACGTCCCGCGCGCCGATCCACATGACGCCGACCACGCCGGTGAAGACGAGGAAGATCACGATGACCGTCAGCGCCGCGCGCGCCTCGACGCGCTTGCGCGCGGCCGTGAAGGCCTGCTCGACGAGACCGCCGAACCGCGCGCGGGCGCGGCCCTCATGGGTGTAGGCCTGCACCGTCTGGGCGGCCAGCAGCGTCTCGGACGCCATGGCGGAGGCGTCGGCCACGCGGTCCTGGCTCTCGCGGCTGAGCTTGCGCACCCGCCGCCCCAGCGTCAGCACCGGGAACACCACCAGCGGCACGGTCAGCAGCACGAGGCCGGAGAGCTTCGGGCTCGTCGCGATCAGCATCGCCAGCCCGCCGAACAGGATCAGGATGTTGCGCAGCGCGATGGACGCCGACGAGCCGACGACGCTCTGGATCACCGTGACGTCGGTGGTCAGCCGCGACAGCACCTCGCCGGTCTGGATCTGCTCGAAGAAGGCCGGGCTGCGGCCGATGACGCGATCGTAGACCGACTTGCGGACGTCCGCGATGACGCGCTCGCCGAGGCGGGTCACGAAGTAGAAGCGCGCCGCGGTCGCGGCGGCGAGCGCCCCGGCGACGACGATCATCGCGATGAAATACTGGTCGACGCGCTCGGCGTTCTCCGCGTCGAAGCCGAGGTCGATGACCCGGCGCAGCGCCAGCGGCAGCAGCAGCGTGAACACCGCCGCGACCACGAGCATCGTCAGCGCCGCCGCCAGCAGACGCCGATGCGGGCGCATGAACGGCCATAACGCCTTGAGCGGCTTGACGGACTTCGCCTTGGCCCGATCTTCGGCCGCGCTGTCGCTCTTTCTCACGGCGCGCCCCCGGCTGTTGTTGTCGCGTGCGTCATGGCGATGAAGTATCGCGCGGCGGCGGCTGCGGGCAACGGGCGCGGCGCAGGCATGGCGTCGCATCCGGCTTGCGCCGGCCGCGCTGGCGACCCTGCCCCCGACCGCTACATCAGCCGCTTCCGGCGTTCCGCCGAGCGAGGACGAGAGAGCGCATGTCCCTGAAGAGCTTCGAGCCGCCCCTGCGCGCGGCCGTGATCGGCGCGTCGGGCGGCATCGGCGCGGCGCTGGCCGAGGCGCTTGCCGCCGACCCGGCGGTGGCGGAGACGCTGTGCTTCTCGCGCTCGGGCCGCGCGCCGGCGGGGATGTCGGCCGGCCGGCTCGACGTGACCGACGAGGCGAGCGTCGCGGCGGCGGCGCGCGGTCTGGGCGCGCTCGACCTCGTCGTCGTCGCGACGGGGCTGCTGCACGACGGCGACTTTCAGCCCGAGAAGGACATGCGCGCGCTCGACGCCGACCGGCTCGCGCGCAGCTTCGCGGTGAACGCCATCGGTCCCGCGCTCGTGGCGAAGCATTTCCTGCCGCTGATGCG
>CAYGUQ010000136.1:0-9194 GCA_964352995.1 uncultured Rhodobacterales bacterium | reverse complement strand
GTCTCCGCGCGCGTCAGGCGGCGCGCGCGGAGACCGCGCGGCGCGGCACGTTGAACGCCGAGATCGCCTCGTTAAGCTTCTGCGCCCCCGCGTCGAGCGCGCTGGCCGCTTCGCCGCTGTCGGCGGCCTGATCGACGCTTTCGCGCGCGAGCCTGTCCAGCGCACCCATGGCGCCTTCGACGCCCTCGAGGCCGACCCGCTGCTCGCCGCAGATCTCGTTGATCTCGTCGACCCGCGAAGACGCCGCTGCGGCGAGTTCGCGCATGCCGCCGAGGTTCTCTCCCGTCTTCTCCACCAGCGAGACGCCTTGCGCGACGCGCGCGCCGCTGTCCTCGATCAGGCTGCGGATGTCGCGTGCGGCCTCGGCCGAGCGCTGGGCCAGCGCCCGCACCTCCGACGCGACGACCGCGAAACCCTTGCCGGCCTCGCCGGCACGCGCCGCCTCGACGCTGGCGTTGAGGGCGAGCAGGTTGGTCTGGAACGCGATGCTGTCGATGACGCCGACGATGTCGCCGATCTTGCCTGCGCTCTCCTCGATGCGGCGCATGGCCTCGACGGCGGAGGCCATCACGTCGACGCCTGTCTCGGCGGCGGTCTCGTTGCGCGCCGAAAGGTCTTTCGCGAGCCGCGCCGCCTCGATGTTGCGGTGAACCAAGTCGGAAATCTCGGTCAGCAGGCGCTTGGTCCGCTCAAGCGCAGCGGCCTCGGCCTCGGCGCGGGCGGCGAGTTCGCCTGCGCCCCGCGTGATGGCCGCGTTGGCCCCGCTCACATCCGTCGCGACGGTCTCGACTTCCCGCATCGCGTCGGCCAGGCCGTTCACGCTGCGCTCGAAGCTGGCGCTGAGCGCGGCGAAGGCCCCCCGCAGATCGCCGAGCATCGCCGCGCCCAGATCGCCCCTGGAGAGCGCGTCGAGCGCCGCCGAGGCGCTGCCGAGACCCGCCTCGGTGTCGGCCAGCAGCGCATTGACGTCCGCGGCGAGCGCCTGCAGCTCGGGGTCGGCGAAATCGGTCCGAACCCGCGCGCGCAGGTCGCCCGCCATGGCGGCCTGCACCGTCGCCCCAAGCGCGCCCTGCAGGTCCGCCAGCATGCTCTTGCGCGCCGCCTCCGCCTCTCGCCGGCGGTCCTCCGCATCGTCGAGCGCCGACTGCTTGGCCTGGAACGCGACGAGAACCTCGTTGAGCTGCCGCAGTTCGGCGAGGTCGGACGCCTTGGGCCGATGCTCCGGCGCCGGCGCGCCCTTCGCCGCGGCGCCAAGGGCGCGCGTGATCGCGCTGAGTCGCGACGACACCAGCGCCTGCACGAGCCAGACCGCTCCCAGTCCTGCGACCAGCACGCCTCCCGCGACGAACATGCTCAGGAAGAAGTCCCTCGTCACCACTCTCTCGCGCTCGGACCAGTAGCTCACCCGCTCCGCGCCGGCGACGTTGGCGAGCGTCGAGAGGGCGTCAAGCGCGCGATTGCTCTCGGTGAAGAACGTCTGGAAGCTCACGCCGTAGTCGGGCGGCGCGCCGCTGGACAGGGCTTCCTGCGACGCGGCGAGGAGCCGCTCCATCTGCGGGACATACGTCTCGAAATAGGTTTCCCGAGCGTCCTTCAGCGCCGCGTCGATCGCGCCGCCGAGCGGCGACGCCTCGACGATGTTGCTGAGGCTGTCCCATGCGGTCTCGGCGAAAGCGTTGTCGCCGCTCAGCGCGGTCAGGGCGCCGGGGCTGAGCGGCGCCCCGTTCAGCACGGCGATGGCGAAGTAGGTTCGCGCCCTGCCGCCATACTCGCGCGCCTCCCACGCACGATCCTGCACCACGGCCAACGCCTGCGCCCTGGCCGTGCTGACCCCGTCGCGGGGATGGAGCAGCTTGAGCGTGGCGTTCATGCTCGAGATCGTGTGCTTCAGCTCGGAGGGAAGCGCATGAACGCGATCCGCATCGCGCTCGGTGGCCGGCTTCGCGATCGTCCCGTCGACCTCGGCGCGTAACGCCTCATATCTGGCGCGGTAGTCGTCGAGCCGCCGCATGAGCGCCGTCGTCTGCTCTCCGAGCCCCTCGTCGCTCAGGATGTCGTAGGCCCTGACGAAAGCGTCCTCGCCGAGCGCGCGCTGCTGCGCGATGAGATCGCGAAAGGCCTGCGGGGCAGGCTCGGGATAGGCGAGGGAGACCTGGCTGACGCTGCGCTCCAGCGACAGCGCCACCGTGGCGTCGACCAGCGCCGCGGAAGCCTTGGTTAGCGAGCCGAGACGCCGGACCTCGTCGCTCTCGCTCTTGGCGGTGAGCGCGCGCTCCGTGAATGAGCCGACCGTCAGCAAGCTCAGGAAAAGGATCACCGTGGCAAGAATGCGCGATATGTTCACTTCGCTCGGACCTCGCTCTGGCCGCAAGACACTTGCACTCTGGCCGGCCAATCAAAAAAAAGGGCGCTCGCGGCGGCGGATATAGAAGATGCCTTAATAGTTGGTTCGCGCTTGACCGGATAATCACGCCGAAAGACCTCTCCCATGCTGGCGCAGGGCGGCGCGCGCGGCGTCAGCGAGATGCGAGAAGCGCCCGGCGCGCAGCCCGGCCTTCTGACGGGGCGGCGCCCCGGCGCCCCGTCAGCCCCTCGGCGCCGTCGCGCATCGGGCGGCTCTGCGGGGCGCGACCCCGGCGGCGCTTCAGGCCCAGCGGGCGGCGGCTTCGTCGTCGGTCTCGCGGGCGTCGACCCAGCGCGCGCCCTCGGCCGTCTCCTCCTTCTTCCAGAAGGGCGCCCGCGTCTTGAGATAGTCCATGAGGAAGGCCGCGGCGTCGAAGGCGGCCTTCCGGTGGCGGCTCGCGGTCGCGACCAGCACGATCTCGTCGCCCGGCGCGAGCCGCCCGACGCGGTGGATCACCGTGCAGCCCGCAACCGGCCAGCGCGCGCAGGCCTCCGCAGCGATCTCGCGGAGCGCCTTCTCGGTCATCCCGGGATAGTGCTCCAGCGTCATCGCCGAGCCGTCGGGCCCGCCCATGTCGCGCACCAGCCCGGTGAAGGTCACGACCGCGCCCACGTCGCCGCGCCCCGCGCCCAGCGCGCGCGCCTCGGCGGCGAGGTCGAAGGGCGCCTCCTGCACGCTCACTTTCGCCGCGACGTTCATCGCGGCGTCGTCCGTCGAGCGGGTCATCTCAGCCTCCCGTGACCGGCGGGAAGAACGCCACCTCGCTGGCGCCGGCCAGCGGCGCGGCGAGGTCGGTCATCTCCTGATCCACGGCGACGCGCACGGCGCGCATGTCCGCGAAGGCCGCGGCGTAGCGCGGTTCGCGGGCGCGCAGCTCCTCCACGAGATCGGCGACGGTGGCGGCGCCGGTCTCGATCTCCTCCGCGCCGAGGCCGACGCGCTCCCGCAGCCACGCGAAATACATCACCCGCATCGCATCACTCCCCGCGCTGATCGACCTTCCTCAGATGGTCGAGGCTGCGCGAAAAGTAATCCCACCCCGTCAGCGCCGTCAAAAACGCCGCAACCCACAGCAGCGCGGCGCCGGCGACATGCAGCGCGTCCGCCGCCGCGCCGGCCGCGCCGGCCCCGAGCAGCAGGGCGATGGCGGTCATCTGCGCGGCCGTCTTGAGTTTGGCGGCCCTCGTGACCGGAAGCGCCAGCGCGCCGGCGAGATGTTCCCGCAGCCCCGCCACCGCCGTCTCCCGCAGGACGATCACGGCGGTCGGCGCCGCCACGCTCCAGTGCAGGGAGTAGACGCCGCAGAGCGCCGCCAGCGCGATGGCGACGATGGCCTTGTCCGCGATCGGGTCGAGCATCCGGCCGAGCGCCGAGAACTGTCCCCACGCCCGCGCCAGCGCGCCGTCCAGCCAGTCGGTCAGCGCAGCGAGCACGAAGAGCGCGCAGGCCGCGGCGTCCGCCGCAGGGCGCGGCAGCAGCACGAAGGCCAGCAGCACGAAGGGCGCTGCGACGAGCCTTCCGAGCGTCAGGATGTTGGGGATGGTCCACATCGCGGGGCTTCCTCGACCAGCGTCATCGCGCGGGCGCTAGCACGCCTGCTCGCCGCGCGACAGGGCGCGGCGCGGCCTGCGCGCGGCGGCGCGCTCAGAGCCCCCGCTCGGCGAGAAAGCCGTCTATGGCCGCCCACGCCGCCGCCTGCCGCGCCGGCGTCTCCAGAAAGAGCTCGTGGCGCCCGCCGGCGATCGTCTCCAGCCGCATGCCGTCGCGCGCCGTGCGCGCGGCCATCGCCTGCGGCGAGGTCACCGCCTCGTCGCCGCCGACGAGCACCAGCGACGGGACCGGGCAGGCGACGCGCTCGAGCGCGCGCATCTCGCGGAACGCCGCGCGCAGCCAGCCGAAGGTCGGCCCGCCGAGCGCGAGGTCGGGGTTGGCGCGGGTGAGCGCCGCGAGCGCCGCGGCCTGCTCCGGGTCGGCGGTCAGCACGTTGGGGTCGGGATCGGTCTCGGCGTAGCTCGCCGGCCCGCCGCCGGGGCCGTAACGGTCGGCGCGGCGCAGCTTGACGGCGACGTAGACGAGGGCCTTCGCGACCGCGCGCGCCGGTGCGCTCAGCGCCAGTCCCCACATCGGCGCCGAGAACGCCGCCGCCGCCGGCGCCAGCCGCCCCTCGACGATGCCGCGCAGGGCGATCGCGCCGCCCATGGAGTGCGCCAGCGCCAGACGCGGCGGCAGCGCGTCGGCCGTCGCGGCGAGCAGCGCGTCGAGATCGGCCTGGTATTCCGAGAAGTCTCCCACATGGCCCTTGCGCGGGTCGGCGAGGGGGCGTTGCGAGCCGCCCTGCCCACGCCAGTCGACCGTGGCGACCGAGAAGCCCCGCGCCTTCAGCGCCTGCGCGACATGGGCGTATTTCTCCGCGAATTCGGTGCGGCCCTGCAGCAGCAGCGCGAGGCCGCGGTCGCCGCCCTCAAGCGCCGCGGCGCGCAGCCGCGTCCCGTCGGCGGCTTTGATCTCGAACGCCTTCGAGCCCGGGCCGAGCGGGGCCGCGCGCGTCGGAAGCTCCGGCGACAGGCGCATCTGGACGCGGCCGGACGGTCAGCCGAGCAGGCTCGCCGTCTTCATCGCCATGCCCATGTCGCCGTCGATCTTGATTCGGCCGGTCATGAAGGCGGCGGTCGGGCTGAGGTCGCCCTCGAACATCGCCTTGAAGGTGTCGAGATCGGCGCTGATCGTGCAGTCGGCCTCCGACCCGTCGTCCAGCCGCGCGCCCTGCTGGTCGATGCGCAGCGCGCCCAGGTCGGTGAAGTCGAACCTGATCGCGCCGTCGATCGTGCGGTCGCCGACCTTTTCCTTCAGCGCGTCGAGCGCCTGCGCCAGTGCGTCCTGCATCCCAGCCTCCCGCGGCGACAGCCGCCATCTTCTCCCGAGCGCCCGGCGCCCGCCACCAAGACAGTCGACGCCGCCTCGCCGCGCGCGCCGGCGCGTCAGGGTTGCCGAAGGCGCGGCGCCGCCCCACACTGAGGAGGCGTAACCCGGCGTATCGGAGGTGGCAATGACGAGATCGGTCGCGATCGCCCCTGTCCTGAAGGCTGCCAGCGACGCGCTTCGCCTCTGCGGCGTCGCCGCGGCGCTCTGCCTCGCCGGCGTCGCCGCGGCGCAGGAGCCCGAGCCTCGGCCCGAGATAGAGGGCCAGACCGACGCCCAGACCGAGGCGCCCATCGACGCCCAGCCCGACCCGCAAGCCGACGCCGCCGAAGCGGCGCGGCCGGGCCGGGAGGCCGGCCCGCAGACCGTCGAGGAGCGTCTCGACGCGCTCTTCGCCCAGCTGCGCGACGGCGAGGGGCCGGTGGCCGCGGGCGCGGCGCACGGCATCCAGAACCTCTGGTCGCAGTCGGGCTCCGACAGCATGGACTTCCTGCTCGGCCGGGGCCGCGAGGCGCTCGACGAGGAGGATTACGGCAAGGCGGTGGAGCATTTCACCGCGCTCGTCACGCTCGACCCGGACTTCGCCGAAGGCTGGAACATGCGCGCGACCGCGCATTTCCTCAACGACGAGCTGTGGCTCTCGATGGCCGACATCCAACGCACGCTGGCGCTGGAGCCGCGCCATTTCGGCGCGCTGTCGGGCATGGCGGCGATCTTCTCGCGCATCGGAGCGGAGGACGCCGCTCTGGCCGCGGCGCGCGCCGCGCTGGCGGTGAACCCGCATCTCGAGCAGGCGCGGGGGCTGAGCGCAGCTTCTCTGGCGCGGGACCGGGATCGGCGGAAGGCGCGACGCCGCCGCGCCCGGGCCGCCCCGACCCTCCATCAAGCCCGCCGGCCGCGCCCCGCGGCTGGCCCCGACAAGGGCCAGACCCCGATGACCCTGCACACCGATCTCTCCGACGCCCGCGCGGCCGCGCGTGATGCGACGGTGACGGCCGTGCTCGGGCCGACCAACACCGGCAAGACCCACTACGCCATCGAACGGATGCTGGCGCACCGCTCCGGCGTCTTCGGCTTCCCGCTGCGGCTGCTGGCGCGAGAGGTCTACGACCGCGTGGTCGCGCTGCGCGGCCCGCGCTGCGCGGCGCTGATCACCGGCGAAGAGAAGATCTCGCCGCCGGACGCGCAATACGTGCTCTGCACGGTCGAGGCGATGCCGCTCGACTGGGGCGCGGAGTTCGTGGCGGTCGACGAGATCCAGCTCTGCGCCGACGTCGACCGCGGCCACGTCTTCACCGACCGGCTGCTGCGCGCGCGCGGCGCCCACGAGACGCTGTTTCTCGGCTCCGACACCATGCGGGCGCGCATCCAGGCGCTGATCCCGAAGGCGAAGTTCGTCTCCCGCCCCCGATTCTCGACGCTGAGCTACGCCGGCTCGAAAAAGGTCTCCCGGCTGCCGCCGCGCTCGGCGGTCGTCGCCTTCTCGGTGGAGAACGTCTACGCCATCGCGGAGCTCCTGCGCCGTCAGAAGGGCGGCGCGGCGGTGGTGATGGGCGCGCTGAGCCCGCGCACCCGCAACGCGCAGGTGGCGCTCTACCAGAACGGCGACGTGGAGCATCTGGTGGCGACCGACGCCATCGGCATGGGCCTCAACCTCGACCTGCGCCATGTCGCCTTCGCGGGCGTGACCAAGTTCGACGGCCGCCGCCACCGACGGCTTGAGCCCCATGAGCTGGGCCAGATCGCCGGGCGCGCGGGCCGGCACGTGACGGACGGCGCCTTCGGCGTGACCGGGGAGGCCCGCCCGCTCGACGAGGACGTCGTCGAGCGCATCGTGGAGCACCGCTACGACCCCGCGCCGAAGCTGCAGTGGCGCTCGTCGCGGCTGGAGTTCGGCACGGTCGAGGCGCTGCTGCGCAGCCTTGAGGCGCCGCCGAAGCACGCCGACCTCATCCGCGCGCGGGAGGCCGACGACGTCGTCTCCCTGCGGCTGCTGCATGGCGACGAGGACGTGCGCGACGCAGCCCGCGGCGGCCCCCAGGTGCGGCTGCTCTGGGACGTCTGCCAGACGCCCGACTTCCGCAAGACCTCGCCGACGGAACACGTCGCGCTTCTGTCGCGCATTTATCGGTTCCTGCTCAGCGACGCGGGCGTTATACCGTGCGACTGGATCGGGGCGCAGGTGGCGCGGCTCGACCGCACCGACGGAGACATCGACGCCCTGTCCAAGCGGCTCGCCCATGTGCGCACATGGACGTATGTCGCCAACCGGGGCAAATGGCTTGACGACCCGGCCGGCTGGCGGGAGCGGACGCGCGGTCTGGAGGACCGCCTTTCCGACGCCCTCCACGAGCGGCTGACGCAGCGTTTCGTAGACCGGCGCACGAGCGTGCTCATGCGCCGGCTCAAGCAGAAGGAGAGGCTCGTGGCTGAAGTCGGCGACACGGGCGAGGTGACGGTCGAGGGCATCCATGTCGGGCGGCTGGAGGGATTCCGGTTCCGTCCAGACGAGGATGGCGGCGCCGAGGGCCTCAAGACGCTGAAATCCGCCTCGCTGCAGGCGCTGCAATCGCATTTCAGCCACCGCGCGGACCGTTTCTACAATGCGCCGGACACCGAGATCGACGTCACCGATCAGGGCGGCCTGATGTGGGGGACGGACGCGGTGGGCCGGCTTGAGCCGGGGGCCGACCAGCTCGCGCCGCAGGTGCGCGCCTTCGTCGACGACAGCTGCGACCCGGCCATCGCCGAGAAGGTCGCCCGTCGGCTCGGCCACTGGATCGAGCGGCGCGTGAAGGCGCTGTTCGAGCCGCTGCTCTCCCTGCGCGACGACCCCGCGATGACCGGCCTGCCCCGCGGCGTGGGCTTCCAGCTCGTCGAGGGGCTCGGCGTGCTGCAGCGCCGGGCGGTCGCGGAGGACGTCAAGGCCCTCGATCAGGAGGGCCGCGCGCTGCTGCGCAAGCACGGCGTGCGCTTCGGCCAGCACCATGTGTTCATGCCGGCGCTGCTGAAGCCCGCGCCGACGCGGTTCCGCCTCCTGCTCTGGGCGCTGCACGCGAAGATGGAGGAGTTCCCCAGCGCGCCGCCGCCGGGCCTTGTCACCATCCCCGCGCAGCCCGGGGCGCCGGAGGGCTTCTACGTGCGTGCGGGCTACAGGCTCGCGGGGCCGCGCGCGCTGCGGATCGACATGCTGGAGCGGCTCGCCGACATGGTGCGCCAGAAGGACGTGCGGGCCGGCTTCGAGGCGACGCCGGAAATGCTGTCGATCACCGGCTGCACGCTGGAGCAGTTCGCCGAGCTGATGGGCGGGCTGGGCTACGCAGCCGAGCGCGGCGAGCGGCCCAAGGCGACCCGCGCCGCCGCGCCGGCGGCGGAGAAGCCCGAGGCCGCGCCGCCTGAAGCCGCGGCGCCCGAGGCCGCGACGCCTGAAGCCGCGCCGCCTGAAGCCGCGACCCCGGAGCAGCCCGCCGACGCCCCGGTCGCGGCCGAGGCTTCCGGCGCATCGGCGGACGATGCGGTTGCCCCCGAGGCCGTCGGCGCGGGAGAGCCCGCCCCGGCGAACGCTGAGGCGACCGACGCTGACGCGATGTCGGCGGCGCCCGAGGCTTCCGCAGCGACGCCCGACGCCGCCGGCGACGCGGCGCCGAGCGCCGCCGATGACGGGGAGGCGCCGGCCGCAACGGACGCCGGCGACGCCGCGGCCGCGACGCCGGACGACGCGACTGCGACTGCGACGTCCTCCGGCGCGCTGGCCGCTTCGGCGGAGCAGGAGGTGTTCTACACCTTCTCCATCGCGCCGCGGCGCGGGCCGCGCGACCGCCCCGCGGGGCAGGGGCAGGGGCGGCGCGACCGCGGCGGCGAGGGCGCCGAG
>CAYGUQ010000135.1:0-9216 GCA_964352995.1 uncultured Rhodobacterales bacterium | reverse complement strand
GAGTGCTCTACCACTGAGCTACCGCAGCCCGTCTCCATCGCCGGCGCGCCGGCGAGGCGCGCGGCGAGGGGTCGAGACCCCCGGTTCCGCGCCGCCGACCGGATAAGGCGGCGGGGGCGGGAATGCAAGGGGCCTCACTCCGCGGCGAGCGGCGCCGTCTTCGTCGCCGCGTCGCAGAGCGCGGCGACCACCGGGGCGAGGGCGCGGCGCAGGGCCTCGAAGCCCGGCCCCTTCTCGACGCGGCGCTCGTCGAGATAGAGCGCGCGGTCGATCTCGATCTGCACCGCGTGCCATCCCTGGTTCGGCCGGCCGTAGCGCTGGGTGATGTAGCCGCCGGCGAAGGGCGTGTTGCGCGCGACCGCGAAACCCGCCGCCTCGAAGGCCTGCTGCGCGCGGGCCATCGCCCATTCCGCGGCGGAGGCGCCGAAACGGTCGCCGAGCACCACGTCCGGCCGGCGGCCCTTGATGCGCGGCGCGGCGCGCAGCGCGTCGGACGGCATCGAATGGCAGTCGAAGAGCAGCGCGGCCCCATGGGCCGCCCGCGCGCGCGCCAGCAGGCCCGCCAGCGCCTCGTGATAGGGGCGATGGCAGGCGGCGAGACGCGCCTGCGCCTCGGCCTCGGTGATCTTGCCCCAGTAGATCGCCCGCCCCTCCGCCACGACGCGGGGAATCACGCCGAGCCCGGCTGCGATTCGCGGATTGATCCCGGTCGTGCGCACGCCCTCGACCACCGAGGGGTCGAGCTCCTCCGGCGCGCGGTTGAGATCGACATAGGCGCGCGGCGCCTGCGCCCGCAGCAGCGGCGCGCCGAAGAAGGGCGCGTCCGCAAAGAGTTCGTCGACGAAGGCGTCCTCGGAGGCGCGCAGCTCCACGCGCCCGAGCCGCGCCTCGCGCACGAAGCGCTCGGGGTAGCGCCGCCCGGAATGCGGCGAACTGAACACCGCCCGCGAAAGCGGCGCGCGGGGCTGGTCCACCACGTAGGAGTCGTCTGCGGTCATGACTGCAAGTGTAGCGGCGGAGCGGCCGGCGCCTAGCGCAACCCGTCGTCCCGCTGCGGAAATGGCGGCGCAGCTGCCCCGACAAAGCGGCTTGCGGAGTCCGGCAGGCGCCACTATACGGCTGCGACGCGGAAACGCCCGGCGCGTCCGGGCGCGCGGGGCGCGTAGCTCAGTGGGAGAGCACTACGTTGACATCGTAGGGGTCGCTGGTTCAATCCCAGCCGCGCCCACCATTTAGCAGGGCTGGAGCAGGCGGTCGCGCCGCTTTGGCGGGAGTGAGAAGATGAAGGTTCGCAACTCGCTGAAGTCGCTGAAGTCCCGCCACAAGGACTGCCGCGTCGTGCGCCGCAAGGGCCGCGTCTACGTGATCAACAAGACGCAGCGGAAGTTCAAGGCGCGCCAGGGCTGAGGCCCGGCGCGCGCCCGGCTCCAGAAAGCCCTTCGCCGTCCGTCATCGAGTGCTCGCGCGCGGCGCGGGCGCTTTCTCTTTTTGCGGTCCGCGCAGTCGCGCGGACCGGGTGCGGCGGCTCAGAGGCCGGCTTCGGCGGCGATGCGCGCGAGGCAGGCGCGGCGGTTCACGCCCAGCTTGTCGAAGATTCGCCGCATGTGGGTCGAGACCGTGTGGTGGCTGATGTCGAGCTGGCGCCCGATCTCCTTGTTCGACAGCCCGCGGCAGGTCAGCGACGCGATCTCGCGTTCGCGCGGGCTCAGGCTGTGCGCGCCTTCCACGGCGGCTTCGACGTCGCGCATTCCGGCGGTTCTGTCGTCGCGCCTCTCGGCGACAAGGGTCTCCATCATCATCGTGCTTCTCCCAGGGTCATTGTCTCCCGACGACGACGCGTCGCGGCCGCCGGTAACGACTTGTTAACTGACCCAGCGTCAAAGCGCCGTGAGCGCACGCAATCCGGCCGCTGACGCTGCGCCGGCGCCGGCGCCGCGCCGCGCCCGGGAGCGGAGCCGCGGCCCTCAGGCCCCGGCGTCGCCGCACTCCGCGATGTCGCGCAGCGATTCGGGATCGAGGATCGAGACGTGGCCGTCGGTGAGGCTGACGACGCCCAGCCGGCTCCACGCCCGCAGCCGGCGGTTGACGTTCTCGCGCGAGAGGCCGGCGTATTCGCCGAGTTCGCCCTGCGTCAGCGGGCGGCCGCCGGGCGCGGGGCGATCGTCGCCCCAGCGCCCCGCCAGCCGCAGGAGCGCCACGGCGAGCCGCGCGCCGGCGTCCGTCATCGCCGCGGTCTCGAACATCTCCGAGGCGTTGCGGGCGCGCGCCGCGAGCTGGGCGATCATCGCCGCCATCGCGTCGGGGTGTTCGGTGAGGAAGGCCATCACCACCGCTTGCGTCAGCGACACGCCCTCCACCTCGGTCAGCGCCATGACGTCGGCGCTGCGCGCGCCGCCGTCGAGCAGCGCGATTTCGCCGAGGATCTCGCCCGCCGCGGCGTGGGCCAGCACCGACTTGCGCCCGGAGAGCGAGGTGACGCTGATCTCTGCGACGCCGCGCTCGATAATGACCATCGAGCCGCCCGCGTCGCCGCGGTGATAGATGGACGCGCCGGCGGGAAAGCGTCGCCGCGTCCCGCGCGCCATGAGCGCCGCGCCGGCCTCGCCCTTCAGGGACGAAAAGACGACGCCGGCCGCGCCGAGAGCCGCCGTATCCTCAGCCGCCGCCATGCCCGTCTCCGATGTCGCCCCCCGCAGCGCCAGAATAGGCGGAGCCCGCCCGCGCCACAATCGCGGCGCGCGCGCTCCCACGGGCGCGCCATCGCATGCCGGGGGCGACGGCTGCGCCGCAGCGGCGGCGCCTGCGACGCGCCATCGCGCGCCGCGACGCCTCGTCGGCCTGTGCCCGGCGGGCGGTTCGCACTATGCTGCACCGCACAGCGAAGCGCCGGCGGGCGCCTCGCGCATCCAGAAGGAACCGCGCGCGATGGGCGACACGAAGGCTGCAATCATCACCGGCTCGACCAGCGGCATCGGCCTCGGCGTGGCGAAGGCGCTGGCGGGGTCGGGCATGAACGTCATGCTCAACGGCTTCGGCGACGCGGACGAGATCGAATCGATCCGCAGCGGCCTCGCCTCGGAGGCGGGCGTCGACGTCCGCTACAGCGGCGCCGACATGTCGAAGCCCGAGGCGATCGAGAAGATGGTCGAGGAGGCGCGCGCCGCCTTCGGCCGGGTCGACGTGATCGTCCCGAACGCGGGCATCCAGGTGGTCTCGCCGGT
Source organism: uncultured Rhodobacterales bacterium (assembly GCA_964352995.1). GTDB lineage: Bacteria > Pseudomonadota > Alphaproteobacteria > Rhodobacterales > Rhodobacteraceae > Rubrimonas. The sequence continues at coordinate 5,995 of CAYGUQ010000135.1, read as the reverse complement.
CGAGGACTTCCCGCTCGACAAGTTCGAGCTGCTGATGCGCATCAACCTGTTCTCGGTGTTCCACCTCACGCGGCTGGTCTTCGGCGAGATGAAGGAGCGCCGGTGGGGCCGCGTCATCAACATCGCCTCGGCGCACGGCCTCGTCGCCTCGCCCTACAAGTCCGCCTATGTCGCGGCGAAGCACGGCGTGGTCGGCTTCACCAAGTCCATCGCGCTGGAGGGCGCCCAGCACGGCGTCACCTGCAACAGCATCTGCCCCGGCTACGTGCTGACGCCGCTGGTGGAGAAGCAGATCCCCGACACCGCCAAGGCGCGCGGCATGACCGAGGAGCAGGTCAAGCGCGACGTGCTGCTCGCCGCCCAGCCCACCAAGGAGTTCGCCACCGTCGAGCAGATCGGCGCGCTGGCGGTGTTCCTGTGCTCGGACGCCGCCAAACAGATCACGGGGGCCGCCCTGCCCGTCGACGGCGGCTGGACGGCGCAGTGAGCGCGGCGCGGCCGGGAGCGCCCGCCCATGGCTGAGGACGGCGCACGAGGCGACGGCGCATCTGGCGACGGCCCGACCTGCCCCCTGCCGCCGCGCGCCTCGCGCCGCGGCGCGCGGCACGTGAAGTCGATCAACCTCGCGCTGCAGGGCGGCGGGGCCCATGGCGCCTTCACCTGGGGCGTGCTGGACCGGCTGTTCGAGGACGACCGCATCTGGATCGACGCGCTGAGCGGCACCTCCGCCGGCGCGATGAACGCCGTGGTCGCGGCGCAGGGCATGTACGAGGACGGCGCGGAAGGCGCGCGCCGACGCCTCGCGGAGTTCTGGGAGGCGGTCAGCCGCGCCGGCCGCACCAGCCCGATCCGCCGCTCGCCCTTCGCCCGCGTCACCGGCGACTGGTCGCTCAAGACCTCGCTGAGCTACCTGTTCTTCGACGCCTTCTCGCGCATGGCCTCGCCCTACGACGTCAATCCCTTCGACATCAATCCGCTGCGCGACCTCGTCGGCGGCATGGTGGATTTCGACAAGGTGCGCTCCTGCCTCGACATGGGCGTGTTCATCGGGGCCACCAACGTCGAGACCGGGCGCGAGCGCGTGTTCCGCCGCGACGAGATCTCGCTCGACGTGGTGATGGCCTCGGCCTGCCTGCCGACGCTCTATCACGCGGTGGAGATCGACGGTTCGCCCTACTGGGACGGCGGCTTCATGGGCAACCCGCCGCTGTTTCCGTTCTTCGACGGCAGCCCGTCGAGCGACATCGTCATCGTCCAGATCAACCCGGTCTTCCGCGAGGGCGCGCCGCGCACGGCGCAGGACATCCAGAACCGGATGAACGAGATCACCTTCAACAGCGCCCTCCTGCACGAGCTGCGCGCCATCGACTTCGTGACGCGGCTGCTGGAGGCCGGCAAGCTCGACCCGTCCGAGTACCGGCTGATGCGGATGCACATCATCACCTCGCGCAAGCGGATGCGGAAACTTGACGCCTCCTCCAAGCTCAACGCCGAGTGGCCGTTCCTGCGGCATCTGTTCGAGATCGGCCGCGACACCGCCTCGCTGTGGCTCGACGCGCATTTCGACGACCTCGGCGAACGGTCTTCCGTAGACATCAGGGCGATGTTCCAGGGCGTCGGCGCGGCGTCGCGCAGGCCCGCCGCCGCGACCGGCTGAGACGAGGCCGGGTCGGGCGGGGGCAAGCCTGGCGGCGATCGCGCTTGATCCGCCGGCCGGCCCGACGCATTGAGATTGCTGGTGAAGAGTCTGCTGAGAGGCCGGCCGATGCTGCGTCTTGGAGGTCTGGCCGGCGTCTTCGCCGCCTGCGTCGGCGGCGCGGCGACGGCGGGCGCCTGGACGCAGCCTGCCGGCGCAGGCTTCTCCAGCGTCGGCGCGAGCTACTATTCCCTGCGCGATGGCGGCTACGAGGAGCTCAGCCTGACCTCCTACATCGAGTACGGCGCGCTCGACTGGCTGACGATCGGCGCGGTGTTCGAGGGCAGCCAGCCCATCGGCGTCGCCGACGAGCAGCCGGGCGACACCGGGGCCACCGCGCTCGCGCGCGTCAGGCTGGGGGTCGGGCCGCATGGCGACCCGTTCTCGGCGCAGCTGAGCGTCGGCGCGCCGCTGAACGACGTGGTGAGCGACGTCGCGCCCCAGCGCGACGACGACGAGATCGAGACCGACGTCCGCCTGCTCTACGGCCGGGGCTTCTCCACCCCGTTCGGCGACGGCTGGGCGAACGCCGAAGCCGGCGTGCGCTTCCGCAGCGGGATCAACAGCGACGAGCTGCGACTGGACCTCACCGTCGGCCTGCGGCCCGCGGAACGCTGGCTGACCTTCGTTCAGGCGTTCGTGACGCGTGGTCTCGGCAACGGCGACCCGTTCGGCTCGGACTACGACGTCGTGAAGATCGCGCCGTCGGTCGGCTACCGCCTGACGCCGGCGCTGACCCTGGTTCTAGGGTCGGAGCACGAGGTCGCCGGCCGCGAGATCAGCCTCGGGGACCGCTTCAGACTGTCTGTCTGGCGGAGCTTCTAGGGCCCTCGCCGAAGCGGCAGCCGCGCAGCCTCAGGGGCCCCCGCTGCGGCGCCGTGTCTCCTCCGGGCCCATTTTCCCCGCCTCGCCGCCCTCGAGCGCCGTCTTGCGCTTCGCCGACAACATGGTGAGCCCGAGAATCGTGATATTGACGCCGACCCACGCGGCGACCGCCACCCATATCCAGTCAGCCATGTTTCATCCCCAGCCGGGCGGCGCATTCCGACGCGCCGCTCTCAACAACATTGAAAGATGATCATGGTTAACGACACGTGAATGTCACGCACCCTGACCAGAAAGTCGCAAAGCGAACGGCGCATGTCGCTCGCCGCGCTGCGCGGCGCCGGGGCGCGCGCCTATAGCTTCCGCCGAGGCTCCAGCAGGGAACGACGAGAGATGAAAACGCAAGCGCGTGCGGTGGTTGTGGGCGGCGGCGCGGTGGGATGCTCCATCGCCTATCACCTCGCGAAAGCGGGCTGGACCGACGTGATGCTGCTGGAGCGCGACGAATTGACCGCGGGCTCGACATGGCACGCCGCGGGCCTGCTGCCGCTGTTCAACATGTCCTACGCGGTCAGCCACATCCACGACTACTCGGTGAAGTTCTACAAGACGCTGGAGGCGGAGACCGGCCTCAACCCGGGCTTCAGCGTGGTGGGCAACCTGCGCATGGCGCAGACCCGCGAGCGGATGGACGAGTATCGCCTCTACGCCAGCACCGCCGAGAGCGTGGGGGTGCCCTTCGAATGGATGACGCCGAACGAGGTCGGCGAGCGCTGGCCGCTGGTGCGCACGGACGATCTGCGCGGCGCGATCTTCCACCCCACCGACGGCTACATCAACCCGGCCGACGTGACGCAGGCCATGGCCAAGGGCGCCCGCCAGCGCGGCGTCGAGATCGTGCGCCGCGCGCAGGTCAACGGCTTCGAGCGGCGCGGCGGCCGGTGGGTCGTCAAGGGCGCCCTGATGGGCGAGAAGGGCGGCAACCTCGTCGAGGGCGAGGGCTTCGAGATCGTCTCCGACATCGTCGTGACCGCCTCCGGCAACCACGCCCAGCGCACCGCCGCGATGATCGGCTGCAAGCTGCCCGCCATTCCCGTCGAGCATCAGTACATCGTCACCGAGCCGGACCCCGCGCTGGTGCAGTGGCGCTCGTCCAATCCCGAGCATCCGGTGCTGCGCGACGCCGACGCCAAGTGGTACGTCCGCGAGGAGCGCGGCGGCTGGATCCTCGGCCCCTACGAGGAGGGCGCGCCGGCCTGGGCGAAGTTCGGCGTGCCGCCGGGCTTCCGCGCCGACCTGCTGCCGCTCGACCTGGAGCGCATCGAGGAGGAATACGCCTCGATGCTGCACCGCATCCCCTCCTCGGAGGTCTGCGGCCTGAAGGACGACTTCAACGGCCCGATCTGCTACACGCCCGACGGCAATCCGCTGGTCGGCCCGGCGCCGGGGGTGGACGGCTTCTGGTTCGCCGAGGGCTTCAGCTTCGGCATCACCGCCGCCGGCGGCACGGGCCATTACCTCGCGCAGATGATCACCGAGGGGGAGGCCGAGATCGACATGGCCTCGCTCGACCCGCGCCGATTCGGTCGGATGCTCAACCGCGAGTACGCGACGAAGAAGAACGAGGAGACGTATTCCCACGTCTTCGTGCTGCATCACCCCGACGAGGAGCGCCCCGCCGCCCGCCCGCTGCGCACCGCGCCCTGCTACGACCGCATGAAGGCGCATGGCGCGCAGTTCGGCCAGGTGAACGGCTGGGAGCGGCCGATCTACTTCGCCGGCCCCGGCTTCGACGACTGCGCCGCGCGCAGTTTCCGCCGCGGCGGCTGGTGGCCCCATGCGAAGGCCGAGGCGACCGCGATCCGCGAGGGCGTCGGGCTGATCGACGCCACCGCCTTCGCCAAGCACACGCTGACCGGGCCGGGCGCGGCGGCGTTCCTCGACTGGTTCACCTGCAACCGGCTGCCGAAGGTCGGCCGCATCTCGCTGACCTACGCGCTGACCGAGGCCGGCACGGTGCGCAGCGAATACACCATCGTGCGCCACGCCGAGGACTCGTTCTATCTCGTCAGCGCCGGCGCCGCACAGGCCTACGACCATGACGAACTGGCCAGGCAGGTGGCGAAGAAGACGCCTGAGTTCGGCCCGATGACGCTGACCGACGTGACGACGCAATGGGGCGTCTTCGCCATCGCCGGGCCGAAATCGCGCGAGCTGCTGCGCCCGCTGGTCGTGGACGCCGACCCCGGCTTCGCGCTCTCCAACAAGGGCTTTCCGTGGCTCTCGGCGCGCGAAATCGACCTCGGCATGGTGCCGACGCTGGCGCTGCGGGTGGCCTACACCGGCGAGCTGGGCTGGGAGCTGCACCACCCCGTCGAGATGCAGAACCACCTCTTCGACCGGCTGATGGAGCAGGGCGACAAGGTCGGGCTGACGCTCGTCGGCGCCCGCGCGCAGAACTGGCTGCGGCAGGAGAAGAGCTATCGCGCCTGGGGCGCCGACATCGGGCGGGACGCGACGCCGCTCGAATCGGGTCTCGACCGCTTCGTGGATCTGACGAAGGACTTCCGCGGCAAGGAGGCGATGCTCGCCAAAGGCGTCCGCGCGAAATGCGTCACGATCCTGATGGACGGCCCCGAAGGCGACGAGGAGGGCGGCGCGGCCGACCCCTGGGGCCGCGAGGCGCTGTGGAGCGGCGACCGCGTCGTCGGCCGGCTGACTTCCGGCGGCTGGTCGGTCGCCGCCGGGCGGCGCATCGGCCTCGGCTACGTGCCGCCCGCGATGGCCGAGCCGGGAACGCGGCTGAAGGTCCGCATCATGGGCGGGCTCTGGGACGCGGAGGTCGTCGCCGACAGCCCCCACGACCAGAAGAACGAGCGCATCCGCGCCGACGGCTGAAGCCTCGGGCGCGCCGAAGCGCGGCGGCGGGCGCCGCCCTACCTGCGCGGCTTGGCGCGCAGGGTGGCGGTCGCGGTCTGCGGCGCCTCGGGCCAGTCATGGCGCGGGTAGCGGCCGCGCATGTCGCGGCGGGCGTCGGCCCACGCCCCGCGCCAGAAACCCGGCAGGTCGGCCGTGGTCGCGATGGGCCTTCCGGCGGGCGACAGCAACTCAAGCGTCACCCCCGGCGCGGGATGGCGATCGAGCCCGTAGAGCGCCTGCACCCTGACCGACGCCGTCGGCTGGGCGCGGCCGTAGTCGATGGCGGCGCGCGCGCCGGCGGGCGTGTCGATCGCCGGCGGGGCCGCGCGGTCGAGCCGCGTCAGCGCCTCGCGCCCGAGGTTCTCGCGCAGCGCGTCGCCGAGCGGCAGGGCGGCGAGGTCGGCGGCGCTTCGGCAGCCGGCGAGCCACGGCCCCAGCCAGCCCACCAGACCCTCCAGCAATGCGGCGTCGGACCAGTCGGGCCACGCGCCGGGGGCCTGCGCCGCCGCCATGGCCGATGGCGTGCGCCTGCTCGGCCTCGACGCGCTGCCCTGG
>CAYGUQ010000134.1:0-9321 GCA_964352995.1 uncultured Rhodobacterales bacterium | reverse complement strand
CTTGGTCTATAAACGGCCCTGTCCGCTCTGTTCCCATCCGCCGGTCTCGAATACGACGCGCCCCGCCCGCTGGCAGATCGCCTGCGCCCGCGCACGCTCGCAGAGGTCGTCGGCCAGGATCACCTCGTCGGCCCGCAGGGTACGCTGACCCGCATGATCTCCGCCAAACGGCTCTCCAGCATGATCCTGTGGGGTCCGCCCGGCTGCGGGAAGACAACGGTCGCCCGCCTGCTGGCCGATGAAACCAATCTGGCCTTCGAGCAGCTCTCGGCGATCTTTTCCGGCGTACAGGACCTGCGCAAGGCCTTCGATCGCGCCAAGGCCCGCAGCCAGACCGGCGAAGGCACGCTGCTGTTCGTCGACGAGATCCATCGCTTCAACCGCGCGCAGCAGGACGGCTTCCTGCCGCACATGGAATCGGGCGCGGTCATCCTCGTGGGGGCGACCACGGAGAACCCGTCCTTCGCGCTGAACGCCGCGCTCCTGAGCCGCGCGCAGGTGCTGCGGCTGGCGCCGCTCGACGAGGCGGCGGTCCTTGCGCTGTTCAGCCGCGCCGAGGCGGACGCCGGCCGCGCGCTGCCGGTGGACGCGGCGGGGCGGGCGGCGCTCGCCGGGATGGCGGACGGCGACGGCCGCGCCGCGCTGAACCTCGCCGAGGCGGCGCTGGCGCTGGAGGGCGGCCCCTACGGACCGGCGGAGCTGTCGGCGCGTCTGGCGCGGCGCGCGGCGCTCTACGACCGCACGGGGGATCAGCACTACGGCCTGATCTCGGCGCTCCACAAGGCGGTCCGCGGCTCGGACCCCGACGCCGCGCTCTACTGGCTCGCGCGGATGCTGCAGGGGGGCGAGGACCCGCGCTATCTGGCGCGGCGGCTGATCCGCATGGCGGCGGAGGACGTCGGGCTGGCCGATCCGCAGGCGCTGGGCCTCGCCGTCGCCGCCCGCGACGTCTACGAGACGCTCGGCTCGCCGGAGGGCGACCTGGCGCTCGCCGAGGCGGCCGCCTATCTGGCGCTGGCGCCGAAATCGAACGCCGTCTACGCCGCCTTCAAGGCCGCGCAGGCCGACGCGCGGGAGACCGCGGGCCTGCCCCCGCCGGCGCACATCCTCAACGCGCCGACGCGGCTGATGAAGGAGCAGGGCTTCGGGGCGGGCTACGCCTACGACCACGACGCGCCGGACGCGTTCTCCGGGCAGGACTACTTTCCCGAGCGCCTCGGCCGCCGCCGCTACTATGCGCCGACGGATCGCGGATTTGAGCAGGAACTGGGCGCCCGCATGGCGCGATTGTCGCGATTGAGGGCGGCGCGCGGCGGCGCGGCCGCCGATGGCGCAGGCGAGAAGTGACGGGTCGCCGCAGCGGCTTGGCGCCGCCTCGCAATCGGGGCCGCGCGCCTTCACCTTCGCAGGACATCGTCCCGGGGGCCCTTGTGGATCTGACCGACTTCGACCCGCGCCTGTTGCGCCTCACCTATGCGAGCCGCGCCGTGGAATGGCTTTCGCGCGACGATCTGCGCGCCATCGCCGACAGCGCCCAGAAGCGCAACCGCGCCATGGGCCTCACCGGCCTGCTGCTCTACGTCGACGGGGATTTCCTGCAGATTCTGGAGGGACCCGGCGCCGCCGTCGAGCAGCTCTTCGAGATGATCGAGAACGATCCGCGCAACAAGTGGGTGACGCGCCTCTCCACCGAGCGCGTCCTGCGGCGCGCTTTCGCCGAGTGGTCCATGGGCTGCTTCGAACTGGGGCTGGAGCAGGTCGAAGGCGACCACTTCTTCGTGCTGAACAGCGAGGCGCCGCGCATCCGGCCGCGCTTCAGCGGCGACTTCTCGGTGTTCCTCGAGCAGTTCTACGCCCGCAACCAGCCGCTCGGCCGCGTCGCGGACTTCGCGCGGGCCGTCTGAGGCCCCTTCCTGCGCCGCGCCGACCGGCGCAAGGTCGCGGGACACGCTTGGGGGAGAAGCGACATGGCTGACATGACGGGGCGCGGCGTGGTCATCTCCGGCGGCAGCCGCGGCATCGGGCTCGCGATCGGCAAGGCCTGCGCGGCTGCGGGGGCGCATGTGGCGATCCTCGCCAAGACGGCCGAGCCGCACCCGAAACTGCCCGGCACCATCCACACCGCCGCCGCCGAGATCGAGGCGTCAGGCCGCGCCCACGGCGTTCGGGCGCTGCCCATCCTGTGCGACATCCGCGACGAGGCGGCGACGGCCGAGGCCGTCGCGCAGGCCGCCGAGGTGTTCGGGCGCATCGACGCGGTGGTGAACAACGCCTCCGCCATCAGCCTGACGCCGACGCTCAAGACCGACGTGAAGCGCTTCGACCTGATGACCGGAGTGAACAGCCGCGGGACGTTCGTCCTGACGCAGGCGTGCCTGCCGCATCTGCTGAAGTCGGATCGCGGGCATATCCTGACGCTGTCGCCGCCGCTCGACCTCGACCCGAAATGGTTCGCCAACCACGCCGCCTACAGCCTCGCCAAGTACGGGATGAGCCTGCTCACCCACGCCTGGGCGGCGGAGTTCGCCGGCAAGGTGGCGGCGAACTGCCTGTGGCCGCGCACCGCGATCGACACGGCGGCCGTGCGCAACGTGCTGGGCGGAGACGCGATGGCGGCGCGCTGCCGGACCGACGCCATCATGGCGGACGCCGCGCTGGCGATCCTGCGCAGGCCGGTGGACTTCTCGGGCTGGTTCGTGCTGGACGACCTGATCCTCGCCGCCGAGGGCGTGACGGACTTCGACGCCTATGCGGTGACGCCGGGCGCGGAGCTCTTCATCGACTTCTTCGTGCCGGCGGGCGCGCCGCAGCCGGAGGCGGCCGGCGGCGTCGTGGGATGGCGCGCGCCGACGCTCTAGGGGCCGGCGTTTGGCGGGCCTACCAGTCGATGTGGTGGATGAACTGGCCAAGAAGCGAGTCCCACCACGCGACGTTCTCGCTGAAGTTCTCGGGGGTCAGCCCGCCGGCGGTGGTGAGGAAGTAGTTGAGGATCGGGTCGCCCTCGGCGTCCCGGTAGGCCTGGCCGCCGAGCCGGCTCGCGTTCCATGCGTTGATCGTCTCCAGCGCGACGCCGCCGTCGAGGTCGAAGCCGGCGGAGAAGAGCATGACCTTGCAGAGCGATGCGCCGGCGCATTCATAGAAATGCACCTGGAAATCCGCGCCGGAAGCCGCGCTCTCGATCAGGGGAGAGCCGTCCGCCGCAGTGGCGAGAGTCGCGCGGTAGCCCATATCCCTCAGCGCAGCGAGGACGCCCTGGGGATTGCTTGCGCTCACGATCTGCGCCGCGCAGGGGGCGGCGGCGAGGACGGCGGCCGCCGCAAAGAATGTTCTGCGCATCGGACGATTCCTTCGATTGGCCGGGCATTTGGGGAGGTTGGTGCGCGGGCGCCTAAGAAAGCGTGGACGTCGGGCCGCCCCTTGTCGTCCGGCGCAGCCAAGCGCGCCGGAAAGTGCTCGCGCGTGACGTATCGCCGCCGTCGGGGCTTTACGCGCGGCGGGTTTTTGCGCCATAGACGCTCAAGGGCTCGCGCCGACGTGAGCAACAATCGTGCGCGCGACGCCGGGTCGCCGTTGCGGAACATGAGGGGGAGCCGGCATGGCTGAGCATCATCACCACGGGTCGATGGACATCTCCGAGCAGGAGCGGACCTTCGCGGGCTTTCTGCGGGTCGCCGGCATCACGATCGTGGTCGCCGTGGCCATTCTGCTCGTCCTGACCACCCGCATCTGATCCGCCGCGCCGCGCGGCCGGTCGGCCCGCAGCGTATCCAGCCATGACGGCCCGCGCCGCCAGCGCGGCGGGTCGACGCGCCCAACCGAGAGGAGCGGCATGAAGATCGCAGTGCCGAAGGAGACGCGCGCTTACGAGACGCGCGTCGCGGCGGTTCCCGAGACCGTCAAGAAGTTCAAGGCGCTCGGCGCCGAGGTAATCGTGCAGAGCGGCGCCGGCGACGCCGCCAGCATCCCTGACGGCGCGTTCGAGGCGATGGGCGCAAGCATCGCCAAGACCTTCGCGGCCTGCGTCAAGGATGCGGACGTCGTTCTGAAGGTCCAGCGCCCCGCCGAGGCCGAAGTCAAGGCCTTCAAGAAGGGTCAGATGCTCTTCAGCTCGATGTATCCGGGGCTCGACCGTGAAATCACCGACGCGCTCGCCGAGAAGGGCGTGGAGGTGTTCGCGATGGAGTTCATGCCGCGCATCAGCCGCGCGCAGAGCATGGACGTGCTGTCGAGCCAGGCGAACCTCGCCGGCTACAAGGCGGTGATCGAAGCCGCCAACCTCTACGGCAAGGGCATGCCGCAGATGATGACGGCCGCCGGCACGGTGGCCCCCGCCAAGGCGTTCATCATGGGCGTCGGCGTGGCGGGCCTGCAGGCCATCGCCACCGCGCGCCGCCTCGGCGCGGTCGTCACCGCGACCGACGTGCGGCCGGCGACCGAGGAGCAGGTCGCCTCGCTCGGTGCGAAGTTCATCGCCGTGAAGAATGACGAGTTCCTCAACGCCCAGACGTCCGCCGGCTACGCCAAGGAGATGTCGGACGACTACAAGAAGCAGCAGGCGGAGCTGGTCGCCGGCCACATCGCCAAGCAGGACATCGTGATCACCACCGCGCTGATCCCCGGCCGCAAGGCGCCGATCCTCGTCACAAAGGCGATGGTCGAGAGCATGAAGCCGGGCTCCATCATCGTGGATCTCGCGGTGGAGCAGGGCGGCAACGTCGAAGGCGCGGAGCTCGACAAGATCGTCGAGACGTCCAACGGCGTTAAGATCGTGGGCCTGCCGAACATGGCCGGGCGTCTCGCCGCGGACGCGTCGTCGCTGTTCGCGCGCAACCACCTCAACTTCCTGTCTCCGTTCATCAAGGACGGCGTGCTCACGCTCGACGAGGACGACGAGCTGGTTAAGGGCATCCGCCTGACCCGCGACGGGGCCGTCGTTCACCCGTTCCTGACGAAAGAAGGCTGACCGCCATGGCTGACGCGCTTCAAACGCTCCGCGACGCCGCGGAGGCCGCCGCTTCCTCCGCCGCCGCGCTCGCCGAGGCGGCCCGCGGCGTGGCCGCGGAGGCGGCCGCGAACGCCGACGCCGCCGCGCCGGTGGCCGACGCCGCGGCCCATGCGAGCGGGGTCGACCCGTTCGTGTTCCGCCTTGCGATCTTCGTGCTGTCGATCTTCATCGGCTACTACGTCGTCTGGTCGGTGACGCCGGCCCTGCACACGCCGCTCATGTCCGTGACCAACGCGATCTCCTCGGTGATCGTTGTCGGCGCGCTGATCGCGGTGGGCGCCGACGCCGCCGAGGGCGCCACGCAGGCGACCAAGGTGTTCGGCTTCATCGCGCTGGTGCTGGCCTCGGTGAACATCTTCGGCGGCTTTCTGGTCACCGAGCGGATGCTCGCCATGTACAAGCCAAAAGAAAAGAAGTGAGGGCCATATAAATGGAGAATTTTGCGGCTCTCGCCTATCTCGTCTCCGGCGTCCTGTTCATCATGGCGCTGCGCGGGCTCAGCCACCCGACGACGTCGCGGCAGGGCAACCGCTACGGCATGATCGGCATGGCGCTGGCCATCGTCACCACGCTCGTGGTCGCCGGCCCGTCCAACAACGAGGGGGTGCTGCTGATCGTGGCGGGGCTCGCCCTCGGCGGCTTCGCGGGCGCGCAGATCGCCAAGAAGGTCCCGATGACGGACATGCCGCAGCTCGTCGCGGCGTTTCACAGCCTCGTCGGCCTCGCGGCGGTGTTCGTCGCGGCGGCGGCGCTCTACAGCCCCGAGGCGTTCAACATCGGCGTTCCCGGCGACGTGAACGCCGCGTCGCTGGTTGAGATGAGCCTCGGCGTCGCCATCGGCGCGATCACCTTCACCGGCTCGGTCATCGCCTTCGCCAAGCTCGACGGCCGCATGTCGGGCGCGCCGATCATGCTGCCCAACCGGCACCTGATCAACGGCGCGCTCGCCGTGGGCCTGGTGTTCATGGTCTACACCTTCATCCAGACGCAGGACGTGTTCTGGTTCTGGGCGATCACGGCGGCGGCGCTGGCGCTGGGCGTGCTGATCATCATCCCGATCGGCGGCGCCGACATGCCGGTCGTCGTGTCGATGCTGAACAGCTACTCCGGCTGGGCGGCGGCGGGCATCGGGTTCACGCTGGGCAACGAGGCGCTGATCATCACCGGCTCGCTGGTGGGCTCGTCGGGCGCGATCCTGTCCTACATCATGTGCGCGGGCATGAACCGCAGCTTCATCTCCGTCATTCTCGGCGGCTGGGGCGGCGACGACGCGGCGGCCGGCGGCGGCGAGAAGGGCGAGCAGAAGCCCTACAAGCGCGGCTCGGCGGACGACGCGGCCTTCATCATGCAGAACGCCGGCTCGGTGATCATCGTGCCCGGCTACGGCATGGCGGTGGCGCAGGCCCAGCACGCGCTGCGGGAGATGGGCGACAAGCTCAAGGAGGCGGGCGTGGACGTGAAGTACGCCATCCACCCCGTCGCGGGCCGCATGCCGGGCCACATGAACGTGCTGCTCGCCGAGGCCAACGTGCCCTACGACGAGGTTTTCGAGTTGGAGGACATCAACTCGGAGTTCTCCCGCGCGGACGTCGCCTTCGTCATCGGCGCCAACGACGTCACCAACCCCTCGGCCAAGACCGACCCGAAGTCGCCCATCGCCGGCATGCCGGTTCTGGACGTGGAGAACGCCAAGACGGTGCTGTTCGTGAAGCGCTCGATGGGCGCGGGCTACGCCGGTGTCGAGAACCCGCTGTTCTTCTTCGACCAGACGATGATGCTGCTCGGCGACGCCAAGAAGATGTGCGAGGACATCGTCAAGGCGATGGACTGACCTAAAGCATCATTGCGCACTTCGACGGCCCGCGCTCCTTGCGCGGGCCGTTTCGTTTTCGGGACGCGCCAGTCAGGGCTTGATGTAGGTGTAGCCCTCCATCTGCAGGCGCGACAGCTCGGCCACGCCGGAGGGCACGATGTCGTCCTCCCACACGTCGAACAGATCGTCCTCATAGGAGATCTTCCGGCCCGTCAGCGTGTTGTTGCAGACCTGAAAGCCGACGCGCTGCGCCTTCAGCCCGGTGATGTTCTGCTGAAGCAGGTCGTTCGACATGGCGTCGCGCAGCATCGAGACGCCGTCGCCGTGCAGGACGACCTTGATCTCCATGTTCTCCGCGCCCACGGCGTTGATGTGGTTCTGGATGTTGTTGAGCGCGCCGCGATAGGCCTTGGACTGATCTCCGCCGTCGTAGTTGATGTGGTAGACGACCTTCTGCTTGCCGTAGCGGGCGGTTTCCCCGGCGTGGGCCAGGACGGGAAGCGCCAGCGCGGCGGCGAGCAGCGCGGCGGCGCGGATGAGCCTGATCATGGTTTCCTCCGTTTGTCGTTGTGGGAGCGAGCGTAGAGCAAGGCTGCTCCGCCTCACAGCGTCCCCGCTTGTCGCGTTCCGCGCCAGCAATTAAGGGAATGCCGAGACTATGGAGGTATGAATGGCCGGTCCGCGCACGCTCTACGACAAGATCTGGGACGCCCATAAGGTCCACGAGGCCGAGGACGGCACCTGCCTGATCTACATCGACCGCCACCTCGTGCACGAGGTGACCTCGCCCCAGGCCTTCGAGGGCCTGCGGATGACCGGGCGCAAGGTGCGCCACCCCGAGGCGACGCTGGCGGTGCCCGACCACAACGTGCCGACCTCGGCCGACCGGACCGAGGAGATCAAGGACGAGGACAGCCGCATCCAGGTCGAGGCGCTGCGGACCAACGCGCGCGACTTCGGCGTGGAGATGTACGACGTCGACGACGTGCGGCAGGGCATCGTCCACATCATCGGGCCGGAGCAGGGGCTGACGCAGCCGGGCATGACCATCGTCTGCGGCGACAGCCACACCGCGACCCACGGCGCCTTCGGCGCGCTGGCGCACGGCATCGGCACCTCGGAAGTCGAGCACGTGCTCGCCACGCAGACGCTGATCCAGAAGAAATCCAAGAACATGAAGGTCGAGGTGACGGGCGAACTGCCGCTCGGCGTCACGGCCAAGGACATCACGCTCTCGGTGATCGGCCACACCGGCACCGGCGGCGGCAACGGGCATGTCATCGAGTATTGCGGCGAGGCGATCCGCGCGCTCTCCATGGAGGGGCGGATGACCGTCTGCAACATGGCGATCGAGGGCGGCGCGCGCGCGGGCCTGATCGCGCCCGACGAGAAGACCTTCGCCTACATCATGGGCCGCCCGCGGGCGCCGAAGGGCGCGGCGTGGGAGATGGCGCTGCATGCGTGGCAGGAGCTGTTCTCCGACGACGGCGCGCATTTCGACAAGGTGGTGACGCTGGATGCGGCCAAGATCGCCCCGGTCGTCACCTGGGGCACGAGCCCGGAGGACGTGCTGCCGATCACCGCGACCGTGCCGCACCCGGAAGACTTCAAGGGCGGCAAGGTCGAGGCCGCGCGCCGCTCGCTGGAATACATGGGCCTGACGCCCGGCACGCCGCTCACCGAGATCGAGATCGACACGGTGTTCATCGGCTCCTGCACCAACGGCCGCATCGAGGATCTGCGCGAAGTGGCCAAGGTGATGGAGGGCCGCAAGGTCAAGGAGGGCCTGCGCGCCATTATCGTGCCCGGCTCCGGGCTGGTGCGGGCGCAGGCCGAGGAGGAGGGCGTCGCGCAGAAGCTGATCGAGGCGGGCTTCGACTGGCGCTTCGCCGGCTGCTCGATGTGCCTCGGCATGAACCCCGACCAGCTGAAGCCCGGCGAGCGCTGCGCCTCGACCTCCAACCGCAACTTCGAGGGCCGTCAGGGCCGCGGCGGGCGCACCCACCTGCTGAGCCCCGCCATGGCCGCCGCCGCGGCGGTCACGGGCCGGCTGACGGACGTGCGGAGCCTCTGAGCGCGGGACGGGCGCGATGGCGAGCGATCCTTCGGGGCTGACGCAGCTCGGGCGGGAGGCGGGGATACCGGCCTCGCCCGAGCAGGCGCGGCTGGAGCGCGTGCCGAACCCGCACCCCCATGCGCTCTACGTCGCGCGGTTCACTTGCCCTGAGTTCACCTCGCTCTGCCCGGTCACCGGCCAGCCGGACTTCGCGCATCTGGTGATCGACTACGTTCCGGACGCCTGGCTGGTGGAGAGCAAGTCGCTGAAGCTCTACCTCACCAGCTTCCGCAACCACGGCGCCTTCCACGAGGATTGCACGGTGGGCGTGGGCCTTAGGCTGGTCGAGACGCTCGCGCCCCGCTGGCTGCGCATCGCCGGCTACTGGTACCCCCGCGGCGGCATCCCCATCGACGTCTTCTGGCAGACCGACGCGCCGCCGGAAGG
>CAYGUQ010000133.1:0-9322 GCA_964352995.1 uncultured Rhodobacterales bacterium | reverse complement strand
CATCGACAGATCCACGACGCCGTCGCGGGCCTGATCGATCAGCTCCGGCGGCCGCCCGCCGAGCGACATCGCATCGAAGTGCTGGATCTGGATGCGGCCGCCGGACGCCTGCTCGACCGCCTCGCCCCAGGGCCGCAGGATCATCGCCGGAACCGGCGCCTGCGGCGGCAGGAACTGGTGCAGGCGCAGGGTGACCTCCTGCGCGGACGCGCCCTGTGAAAGTCCGACGCCGACGGTCGCGGCGACCAGAGCGGCAAGAAGATTTCGTCTTTTCATGGCATTTCCCCCTGTTTCTTATCCTGACCGGGCGTCGATCCTTGATCCACGCCACCGACCGTCTCAGTCCTTGTGGAATTTCGGCGCCCGCTTCTGCAGAAAGGCCTCCATACCTTCCCTCGCGCCGTCGGAAGTCTGGACCAGCGCCGCGGCCAGACTTTCGGTGAACAGGCCGTCGCCGCGGGACATGTCGTTGATCCGCGAGATGGCGTTGATCATCAGGTAATTCGAGAACGGCGCGTTGTCGGCGATCCTGCGCGCAAGCTTCCTCGCGAGCGGCAGCCCTTCGCCTTCGGCGACCGAGTAGTGCGCAAGACCCAGCGCGAGGCCCTCGTCGGCCCCGTAGCTGCGGCCGGTCAGCATCATCTCGCGCATCCGGTCCGGCCCCAGGATGCGGCCGACGCGGACCGTCGCGCCCCCGCCCACGAAGATGCCGCGCAGCCCTTCGGGCAGCTGAAAGCGCGTCGACGGCTCGGCGATGCGGACATGGGTGGACGCGGCGATCTCGAGGCCGCCGCCGATGACCGCGCCGGTCAGCACCGAGACGACGGGCAGCGGCCCGAACTCCATCAGCTCGGAAATGCGGTGCCAGTTGCGGGAATGGAACACGCCATCGATCGGCGCCCGATGCTGGTGCTCGGCGAGGTCGAGGCCCGAGCAGAAGTGCCCGCCCTCGCCGCGCAGGATCACCGCCCGCACGCCCTTCGGCGGGTCGGAGAAGAACGCGCCGAGCTCCTCCACCAGCGCGTCGTTCATCGCGTTGCGCTTCTCGGGGCGGTCGAAGGTCACGGTGGCGACGTCGTCCGCCACCTCGACGCGCGTCACCCGCTTCCGCCCGACCTGCTCGACCATGCTCCACCCCGCTTCGCCTGCAATTTTGTTGTATGAGTAAACAGTTTCTCTGTATAGCATTATTTTCAAGGATGCGGGACGGCCCGGGGAGACGGCAGATGATCGACGTCGGCAAGCTGCAAGCCATTGATTTCCATACCCATGCGGAAGAACCCTGCAACCATTGCCGCGATGACGGCTACAACGAGTTCCAGGCGGGAATGGCCGCCTATTTCCGCAATCCGGCGGGCGTGGACGGCATGCTGCCGACGGTTCAGGACACCGCCGCCTACTATCGCGCGCGCAGCATCGCGGCGGTGATCTTTCCCGTCGACGCCGAGCGCGAGACCGGGTTCCGGCGCTACGGCAACGAGGAAGTCGCCCGGATCTGCGCCGAGAATGACGACATCCTGATCCCCTTCGCCAGCATCGACCCGCACAAGGGCCGCGCCGGCGCGCGCGAGGCGCGGCGGCTGGTGCGCGACTTCGGGGTCCGGGGCTTCAAGTTCCACCCCACCATGCAGGGCTTCTTCCCCAACGATCGCGAGGCCGCCTACGCGCTCTACGAGGCCATCGCCGAAGCCGGCGCGATCGCGCTGTTCCACACCGGCCAGACCGGCGTCGGCTCGGGGATGCGGGGCGGCATGGGGATGCGGCTGAAGTACTCCAACCCGATGCATCTGGACGACGTCGCGGTGGACTTTCCCGACATGACCATCGTCCTGGCGCATCCGTCCTTCCCATGGACCGAGGAAGGGCTGGCCGTCGCCCAGCACAAGCCGAACGTCTATTTCGACATGTCCGGCTGGTCGCCCAAGTACTTCCCCGAGGTCTTCGTGCGCTACGCCAACTCGATCCTGAAGAAGAAGATGCTGTTCGGCTCGGACTGGCCGGCCATCACGCCGGATCGCTGGCTCGCCGATTTCGCGGCGGCCCCCTTCAAGGACGAGGTTCGGCCGCTGATCCTCAAGGAGAACGCGATGCGCGTTCTGGGCCTCACGGGCTGACGCCGTGATCCCCTTCGTCGCCCCGGTTGAGGACATCCTGTTCTCCCTGCGCCACGTCGCGGGGTGCGACGACGACATGGCCGCCGCCATCCTGCCGGGTTTCGCAGCCTTCGCCGAAGGCGTGCTGGCGCCGCTCAATTCGGTCGGCGACGCCCAGGGGGCGCGGATGGCGGATGGCCGGGTCGTCTCGCCCGACGGCTTCCGGCAGGCCTACCGCCAGCTCGCGCGCGATGGCTGGCAGGGGCTGACGCTTCCCGAGCGCTTTGGCGGCATGGCGCAGGGGCCGATGGTCGCCGCCGCCGTCTCCGAGGTGTTCTCCGGCGCCAACCACGCGCTCCAGATGCTCTGCAACCTCGCGCCGGGCGCGGCGCAGATCCTGATCGCCGCGGGCAGCCCCGCGCAGCAGGAGCGCTGGCTGCCGCGGCTGGCCCTCGGCAGCAGCCTCGCGACGATGTGCCTGACCGAGCCCGGCGCCGGGTCGGACCTCTCGCGCATCGCGTGCCGCGCCGCGCGCGAGGGCGAGGTCTGGCGGCTGGACGGCGAGAAGATCTTCATCTCGGGCGGCGATCAGGACCTGTCCGACGACATCCTGCATCTGGTCCTGGCGCGGACCGGCGAGGACGGGCTCGGAGGACTGTCGCTGTTTCTCTGCCCCTCGGGGCCGGACGTGCGCTGCCTCAGGCTCGAGGCCAAGATGGGGCTGCACGCCTCCCCCACCTGCCACATGCGCTTCGACGGCGCGCGCGCCGAGCTGCTGGGCGGGGTCGGAGAGGGTCTCGCCCTGATGTTCATGCTGATGAACCACGCGCGTCTCGATGTGGCGCTGCAGGGCGTCGCCCATGCGGCCCGCGCAGGGCATGTCGCGCGCACCTATGCCGGCGAGCGGTCGCAGGGCCGCCGCCCCGACGGCGGCCCCGCCCGCCTCGCCGATCATCCCGACATCGCCCGGATGCTGGACCTTCAGGACGCCCTCGCTCTTGGCGCGCGGGGCATGTGCCATGTCGCGCTGAAGCTGATCGAGACCGGGGCGCCGCGCGATCTGGTCGATTTCCTGACATCGACGTGCAAGATCTTCGGGTCCGAGGCGGGCGCGCAGGCCGCCGACCTCGGCATCCAGATACTCGGCGGCTACGGGTATCTGACCGAATACGGCCTGTCGCAGACCTGGCGCGACGCGCGCGTGACGCAGATCTACGAAGGCGCGAACGGCATCCATGCGCGCGCGCTCGCCATCCGCGGCGTGCGCGGCGCGGCGCCTGCGCTGTTCTGCGACCTCATCCGCGATCTGGCGGGCCCGGCGGGCCCGGTCGAGGGCGCCTTGGCGCAGTGGCGGGCGCGCTGCGACGCGCTGCGCGCATCGGCCGACGCCGAGGCGGAGGCTCACGGCTTCGCGCAACTGACCGCGCGGATCTTCCATGCCGCGGTCTGGGCCCGGATCGCGGCCGAGGCCCGCCACCACCCCGATCCCGACCGCCTGTCGCGGGTCGGCGACCGGGTGCGGAAGGCGCTGGACGCAAGCGATACTGTTTACTAGGTTAACTGTATGAAGACCTCGCAGAGAAGGATTGGCCTCACATGGGTAAAAATCAGTCGCCGGAACCCGCGAGTGATACCCCTCAACCGCTCCTGGAGGAATTCATCGGCTACAATCTGAAGCGCGCCTACATGATAACGCACGCTGATTTTCGACGCGCCCTCGGTGACGGCGGGTTCAACTCGCGGTCGTTCTCCGCACTCTCGCTGGTCGTGCAGTTTCCCAACGTGACACAGACCGGTCTTGCCCGAATGCTTGGCATCGAGCGCTCCGGACTGGTGGCGATCGTGGATGATCTTGAACAGCGCGGCCTTGTGCGGCGCGCCACGATCCCCGGCGATCGGCGCGTGCAGGCGCTGCTGCCGACAAAGGCGGGCGCCAGAGCGATGGACGAGGCGATGGACGCCGTGCGCGATCACGAGAAGGAGCTGTTCGCGGATTTCACTCCTGACGAACGGGCGACCCTGATCGACCTTCTGCAGCGCATCCGCGCGAAGGGCGAGTAAGGTGCAGAACTGGGCGGGGCATGGCGCCATCGTGACGGGCGGCGGCTCGGGTCTCGGGGCGGCGACGGCTGCGCTTCTGGCCCGGATGGGCCTGCGCGTGGTGATCTTCGACATGAACGAGGCGACGGGCGAGGCGCAGGCCCGGGCGATCGGCGCTCATTTCCTGCGCGTCGATGTCGGCGATCCCGCCGCGGTGACGCGAGCGGTCGAAGCGGCGGCCGAACGCGTCGGGGCTCCACGGGTGCTGGTCAACTGCGCCGGGATCGGCGGGGCGTCAAAGACCGTCTCGCGCGGCGCGCCCCATGACCCCGACCTCTTCGCCCGCATCCTGCGCGTGAACCTGATGGGCGCGTTTCTCTGCGCCTCGACGGTGGCGGCGCGCATCGCGGCCGCCGATCCGGTCGGGCCGGACGGGGCGCGGGGCGTCATCGTCAACACCGCGTCGGTCGCCGCGTTCGACGGGCAGATCGGTCAGGTCGCCTACGCCGCCTCGAAGGGCGGGATCGTCGGCATGACCCTGCCGATGGCGCGCGATCTCGCCGACAAGGGCGTCCGGGTCTGCACGATCGCGCCCGGCCTGTTCCTGACGCCCCTGCTCCATGAACTGCCGCCCGAGACCCAGGCCTCGCTCGGCGCCCAGGTTCCCTTCCCGAGCCGGCTGGGGCGCCCCGAGGAATTCGCCGCGCTGGTCGGCCACGTCATCGAGAACCCCATGCTGAACGGAGAGGTGATCCGGCTCGACGGCGCCATCCGCATGGCCCCCCGCTGAGGCGCGATCGCTCAACTCCAAAGGTTCGCCATGTCCCAGACACAAGAATTCTGGTCGCCCGACTTCGAGTATGAGCGCCGTGCGGACGGCGTGATCCTGATGCGCCAGCCGGGCGCGCTGGACGCGCACATGCCGACGCTCGCCGACTACCTCGACAAATGGGCCGATCTGACGCCGGACCGACCGTGGATCGCGCGACGCGAGGCTGACGGCGGGCGCGGCTGGTGCACGATCACCTACGGCGAGGCGCGGGCGCAGGCGCGCAGGATCGGCGGCGCGCTGCTGGCGATGGGGCTGGGGCCGGAGCGGCCGCTGATGATCCTGTCCGGCAATTCGCTGGAGCATGCGCTTCTCGGCGCGGCCTGTCTCTACGTCGGCGTCCCTTACGCGCCCCTGTCGCCCGCCTATTCGCTGGTGTCGCAGGATCACGGCAAGCTGAAGGCCATCGCCGCCCTGCTCAGGCCTGGCGCCGTCTTCGCCGAGGACGGCGCGGCCTTCGCCAGAGCGTTCGAGGCGCTGGCCTTCTGCGCGCCGGGCGTCATCACGCGGACCAATCCCGTCGCGGGCGCCGTTCCGTTCGACAGCCTGCTCGGCGGCGACGCCGACCGCGCCGCGGCCGCGCGGGGCCGCATCGCGGCGGACACCGTGGTGAAGTACCTGTTCACCTCGGGATCGACCGGAACCCCCAAGGCGGTGATCAACACCAACGGCATGATCTGCGCCAATCAGGAGATGATCCGCGACTGCTACCGCTTTCTGCGGAGCGAGCCTCCGGTAGTGCTGGACTGGACCCCCTGGAACCACACGGCGGGCGGCAACAAGGTCTGCTACATGGTGATGACCAATGGCGGGACGCTCTATCTGGACGACGGCAAGCCGACGCCCGGCAAGTTCGATGAGACGCTTCGCAATCTGCGCGACATCGCCTGCACATGGTACTTCAACGTGCCGGTCGGCTGGGAGATGGTGGTCGAGCATCTGGAGCAGGACGGAAGTCTCGCAGAGGTGTTCTTCAGCCGCCTGCGCATGATGTTCTATGCCGGGGCCGGCATGGCCCAGCACAGCTGGACCCGGCTGCAGGCCGTGGCGCAGGCGACGACCGGGCGCCAGGTGCTGCTCTCGACGTCGCTCGGCTCGACCGAGACGGCGCCGTTCTCGCTCTCCTGCATGACGCACGGCGACAGGGCCGGCAATGTCGGCGTGCCGGCGCGTGGCGTGACGATGAAGCTGGTCCCCGTCGGCGGCAAGCTCGAACTGCGGCTGAAGGGGCCGAACGTCACCCCCGGCTACCTGGGCGATCCCGAGAAGTCGGCCGCGGCCTTCGACGAAGAGGGTTTCTACTGCATGGGCGACGCGCTGCGCCCCGCCGATCCCGACGACTTCTCCAAGGGCTTCTTCTTCGACGGCCGCGTGGCGGAGAACTTCAAGCTGAACACCGGCACATGGGTCGCGGTCGGCGCCGTGCGCGCCGGCCTCGTCGACGCGACCGGAGGGCTGGTCCGCGACGCGGTGATCACCGGCGAGGACCACTCCGAGCTTGGCGCCCTGCTGCTCTTGTCGAAGCGCGGCGCCGGGATGGAGGCCGCAGCGCTCGACGCGGCGCTGCGCGATCACCTCGCCGCCCATGCCCGGGCCGCGACCGGCTCGGCGGGCCGGGTTCGGCGGGTCGTGGTCGTGCATCAGGAGCCCAGCTTCGATCGCGGCGAGATCACCGAGAAGGGTTCGCTGAACCAGCGCGCCCTGCGCACCACCCATGCCGAACTGATCGCGGCGCTGCATGCCGGGACGGCGGAGGGCATGATCCAGGTCTGACGGCGCCCGAGGCGCTGCGAAGCGGCGTCCGCCCTCGGCATGCCCTCACGCGCTGATCCGCTTCGGGCCGCTACGGGCGCTCGATCAGGCGAGCACGTCCTCGAAGGGCAGGCCGACGTAGTTCTCGGCGATCGCGGTCTGGGCGGCGCGCGACGAGAAGACGTATTCGAGTTCGGCCATGCGCATCCGGCGTCCGAAGGCGTCGTCGGTCTCGAAGTCGTGCAGCAGCGAGGTCAGCATCCAGGAGAACCGCTCGGACTTCCAGATCCGGCGCAGCGCCACCTCGGCGTAGCGCTCGACGCCGCTGGCGTCGCCCCGGCGGAACCACGCGGTCAGCGCGGTCGCGAGGTAGTTGACGTCGCCGACGGCGAGGTTCAGTCCCTTCGCGCCGGTCGGCGGCACGATATGGGCGGCGTCGCCCACCAGGAACAGCCGCCCGAACCGCATGGTTTCGCATACGAAGCTGCGCAGGGGCGCGATGCTCTTCTCGATCGCCGGGCCTGTCGTGACGTTCGGCGCCACCTCCGGCCCCAGCCGCCGCTTCAGCTCCTCCCACAACCGCTCGTCGGGCCATGCGTCGAGCGGCTCGTCCACCCGGCACTGGATGTAGTAGCGCGACCGCGTCGGCGAGCGCATGCTCGCCAGCGCGAAGCCGCGGTCGGTGGCGGCGTAGATCAGTTCCTCCTGGCAGGGCGGCACGTCCGCGAGGATGCCGAGCCAGCCGAAGGGATAGGTCCGCTCGTATTCCCGGCGCCGCTCCACCGGGATCGACTGGCGCGAGACGCCGCGAAAGCCGTCACAGCCGGCTATGAAGTCCGCGTCGACCCGGTGCGCCTCGCCGTTCGCGACGAAGGTGACGAACGGGCGGTCGGTCTCGAGGGCGTGCAGCGAAACGTCCGACGCCTCGTGGCGCATGTCGGTTCCCGCCGCGCGATGCGCCGCCATGAGGTCCTTGGTGATCTCGGTCTGACCGTAGACGGTGACATGCCGCCCGATGAGGTCGTCGAGCGCGATGCGGAAGTTGCGCCCGTTCGCCGCGAGATCGAAGCCGCCGTGGCGCTGGCCGTCGCGGGCGAGCCGTTCTCCGACGCCGGCGCGGATCAGGACGTCGACCGTCCCCTGCTCCAGCACGCCGGCGCGGATGCGGGCCTCGACATGTTCGGGCGACTGCCGTTCGATGACGATCGAGGAGACGCCCTCCTCGCGCAGCAGCAGCGAGAGCAGCAGTCCGGCCGGACCGCCGCCGACGATCGCGACCTGCGTGCTGGAGCGGTTGGAGGCGGCTCCGGCCGCGCGTCCGTTCAGCGTCATTGTCAGCTCCTGAGAGAGTGGGCGGCGGGCGTCGCGCCCGGATGCGCCACGCGAACGGCTTCGGTCAGGGCGCAGGGGAACGCCCCGCGAGCGGCGCGGCGTAGGGGTCGCGCCGGCGCCGGCGGGTCCGCACGTTGGTCGGGCCGGCGCCGCCGCCGAAGCAGGACCGGCCCGCGGCGACGGGCGCGACGCCGACTTTGCGCATTTTCATCCTCCGAGACCGCGCGCTATGCTGGCGGTCGACGACGCCTCGTTCGTTGCGATCGAGAATTACCGGACTCTCCCGGCCCGCTCCATGCAGCATCGGCGCAAGGATTTGGATATTTGGCGCAGGATCGGCGACAGACCGCGCCCTCCGGGGCAGCGGCGCGCGAGGGCGTGCCGAGCTTCCAGCTCTACGGCGAGGCGCCCCGGCTGGGCCTGCCCGACATCGTCCACATCGAGACGCTGAAGGACCGCAGCCGGCTCCACGACTGGGAGATCCGGCCCCACCGGCACGCGGACCTCTGCCAGATCATGTGTTTCGAGACGATGGACGTCGGCGTCGAGCTCGACGGACGGGCGTTGCGCACGGACGGTCCCGCGCTGCTCTTCGTTCCGCCGCAGGTCGTGCATGGCTTCCGCTTCTCGCCGCAGATCCTCGGCACCGTGACCACGATCCCGGTCGAGGCGGTGGCGGCGGCCGATCCGGAGCTGACCGCCGGCGCGCGCCCGGCGCTGATCACCGCCGAGGCGGCGGCCTTCGCGCCGCTGCGCAGGCTGCTCGCAGAACTCGAGGACGAATACCGCGCCGACCGTCAGGGGCGCGCCCGCGCGATCGCGTCGCTGATCGATCTGGCGCTGCTTTCGGTGCGGCGCGCGCTCGCCGAGGGCGCGCAGGCGTCCGCGCGGCGCGGCGAGACCATGGCCGAGCGGCGCGTCGGCGCCTTCCTGCGGCTGGTGGAGCGGCGCTACGCCGAGGGGTGGGACGTTGCGGCCTATGCGCGCGAAGTGGGCGTCTCGAAGCCGCAGCTGGCGCGGGACTGCAGGGCGGTCGCCGGCCGGTCGCCGCTCGATCTCATCCACGCGCGGATCATCAAGGAGGCGAACCGCAAGCTGGCCTACACCCCGTGGCCGATCTCGCAGATCGCGCTGGCGCTCGGCTTCTCCGACCTGGCCTATTTCAGCCGGTTCTACAGCGCGAGGACGGGGGCCGCCCCGAGCAGATATCGCAGCGAGATCCGCGCCCGGCGCCGTCTGTGAGCCTTGGCGCGAACGGCGCGGCTACCGGCCGGGC
>CAYGUQ010000132.1:0-9329 GCA_964352995.1 uncultured Rhodobacterales bacterium | reverse complement strand
CGCGCGGGCGGCGCTGGCCGCGCTGGCGCCGGGGCTGAAGGTGCGCGGCGCGATGGCGGCGATGGGCGCCCACGCCGTCGACGCGGCGCGGTGGGACTGGGACGAGGTCGACCGCAACCCCTTCTTCTGCCCCGACGCCGAGACCGCCGCCGCATGGGCCGAAGAGCTCGACGCGATCCGCAAGGCCGGCGCCTCCATCGGCGCGGTGATCGAGGTGCGGGCCGAGGGCGTGCCGGCGGGGCTCGGCGCGCCGATCTACGGCAAGCTCGACGCCGACATCGCGGGCGCGCTCATGTCGATCAACGCGGTCAAGGGCGTGGAGATCGGCGCCGGCTTCGCGGCCGCGGCGCTCGACGGGGTGGAGAACGCCGACGAGATCGCGATGGGGCCGGACGGCCCGGTCTTCGCGTCGAACCACGCAGGCGGCATCCTCGGCGGCATCAGCACCGGTCAGGAGGTGGTGGCGCGCTTCGCGGTGAAGCCGACCTCCTCGATCCTCACGCCGCGCGCCACGATCACGCGCGGCGGCGAGGCGGCCGAGATCGTCACCAAGGGCCGCCACGACCCCTGCGTCGGCATCCGAGCCGTGCCGGTCGGCGAGGCGATGCTGGCCTGCGTCCTGCTCGACCACGTGCTGCGCGACCGGGGCCAGACCGGCGGCGCCCGCGGGCCCATCGGGCGGGCCTGACCGACCCGCCGCCCGGCGGGGCCGCGCAGAGGCTGGCCTCGGCGTTCAGTCTTCCGGCGTTCAGTCCTCTGGCCGCTCCGCCCAGCCGGCGAACACGCTCTCCAGCGCCACCACGACATAGTAGAGCAGGATGCCGAGCGCCGCGAGCGCGATCAGGACGGCGAACATCAGCGGATAGTCGCCATTGGTCTCGCCCGACTTGAAGAGCGCGCCGAGACCCCGGCCATGGGGCGAGACGATCTCCACCAGATTCGTGCCGATGAAGGCGAGCGTGACCGACACCTTCAGCGCGCCGAAAAACTCCGGCAGCGTCTTGGGCAGCGCGATCTTGCGGAATATGGTCAGGCGGCTGGCGCCGAGGCTGCGCAGGATGTCGCGATACTCGGGCTCCAGCGTCGACAGCCCGACGCCGACCGACACGGCGATGGGGAAGAAGCTGATCATGAAGGCCATCAGCACCGTGTTGAAGTCGTGCTCGCCGATGAAGATCAGCGCGATCACCGGCACCAGCGTCGCCTTCGGGATGGCGTTGAAGCCGATCAGCAGCGGATAGAGCGCGTCGCGCAGGGTGCGCGAGAACCCCATGGCCATGCCGATCAGCGTGCCGACCAGGACGGCGAGGCCGAGGCCGACCACGGTGCGCCACAGCGTCTGCCACCCCATCTCCAGAAACAGCCAGCGATAGCGCCAGAACGCCGGCGGCAGGTCGGACGGCGAGGCCATCTTGTAGTTCGGCCACTGGTTCACCCAGACCAGCGCCTCCCACCCCAGCAGGAACAGCAGAACCGCGACGATCGGCGTCGCCGCCTTGCGCAGCGCCTCCATCAGTGCGCCTCCCGGCCCTGGGCGATGCGGATCTGGTCGCGCAGGAGGTGGAGCATGTCCTGCGCCTCGCGCTCGAACAGGATGTCGAGCGTGCGGTCGGCCGGCAGATCGACCGTCAGGGCCATCTGGGTGCGCGCCGGCCGGCCCGACAGAACCACCACCTGATCGGCGAGGAAAACGCTCTCGCGCAGGTCATGGGTGATCAGCACGCAGGTGAACGTCTCGCTGGCGCGCAGGCCGCGCATGGTCTGCCAGAGGTCTTCCCGCGTGAAATTGTCCAGCGCCCCGAACGGCTCGTCCATGATCAGCACTTCGGGCCGATGAACCAGCGCGCGGCAGAGGCTCGCGCGCTGGCGCATGCCGCCGGAGAGCTGGCTGGGGCGCTTGGTCTCGAAGCCCTCCAGCCCGACCATCGCCAGCAGCTCGCGCGCCCGGTCGTCCCGCTGGCGACGCGACATGCGCGGGGCGACGATCTCCAGAGGCAGGGTGACGTTGTCGATGATGGTGCGCCATTCCAGCAGCACGGGGTTCTGGAAGGCCATCCCGACCGTCTTGCGCGGGCCGGTCACGCGCTCGCCATGGAGCCGGACCTCGCCTGCGTCGGGCGTCATCAGCCCGGCGATCAGCTTAGTCAGCGTGGACTTGCCGCAGCCGGAAGGCCCGACGACGGCGCAGAAGCCGCCCTCGGGCACGGCGATCTCCAGCCCGTCGAGCACGGGCAGGGGGCCCGCCTTCGTGGCGTAGGCGTGCCGGACGCCGCTGATCTCGATGAGGTTGGTCATGGCGTGGCGCGCGATGCGGGGGCCGCGCGACGGGGCCGCCCCCGCCGCGCCGCCGCCTTACTCCAGCGCGAGGCTCCCGTCGTCGGGCAGGTAGCTTGCGTCGAAGTAGAGCGCCGCGTCGGGCGCGTTGACGAAGCTGTAGACCGACTTGGTCTGTTCGATGGCGAGCGCCATCCGTTCCGCGTCGACCCCGCCCATGCCGTTGGCGCGGACGTAGTCGGTCAGGACGTTGGCGTCGATCGCCATCTGCAGGCGCTCGGTCTCCAGCGCCGGATCGGCGGCTGGATTGCGCTTCACCAGGCTCTCGATGGCGGCGGACGGGTCCGCGATGGCGGCCTTCCAACCCTTCGCCACGGCGCGGATGAAGCCGGTGACCGTCTCGGGATTGGCCGCGGCGAACTCGGTGTTGACGATCACCGCGTTGCCGTAGAGCGCGACGCCGTGGTCGGCCATCAGGACGACCGAGATGTCGTCCGCCGGCACGCCCAGGCGCTTGAGGTTGAGCGTCGAGGAGAAGCTGAAGCCGGTGACCGCGGCCACCTTGCCCTCGGCCAGCATCGGCTCGCGCACCGGGAAGCCCACCGGCTCGACCGTCACCGTACCCATGTCGATGCCGTTCTCGGCGGCGAAGATCGGGAACTGCGCCCAGGCGCCGTCGGGCGGCGGCGCGCCCAGCACCTTGCCGGCGATGTCCCCCGGCGCCGCGATCCCGAGCGACTTGCGGCCGACCATCGCGAAGGGCGGCTTGTCGTAGACCATCATCACGGCCTTGACCGGCGCGCCGGGGTTCTGGTCGAGGAACTTCATCAGGCTGTTGATGTCGGCGAAGCCGAAGGGGATGGCGCCGGTGGCGACCTTCGGAATGGCGTCAAGCGAGCCCGCGCCCTCGGAGATCTCGACCGTCAGCCCCTCGGCGGCGAAGAAGCCCTGATCGACCGCCACGAAATAGGGCGCGGCGGGTCCCTCGAACTTCCAGTCGAGGGCGAAGGGCGTCGCCGACTGGGCGACTGCGACCGCGGTTGAGAGGGCTCCGGCGAAAAGGCCGGCGAAGAGGTGGCGGAGCATCTGGGCCTCCAGAGTGGACGTTGCGCCGAGCATGATGAGTGCGACGGTTTTGTCCATAAGGGCCGTGGTCGAGTGCCGGCGAAGACCGGAGTCGCCTGCGTTTTCGGCATGTCGGCGAAGTTCTGTTGAAAAAGGCGGCGTAAGGTCGCCCGCTTCGCGGGGAGCGGCGGCTGCGCCATGGCCGCAGGCGGGCGCATCAGTCGGCGGAAAGGACGAACGTCCCCAGCACTGCGGCGCATGGCGCGGGGTCCGCAAAGCGTCGGGCTGTGCGATCCGACGGGGCCTGCCCCGTGCAGGCGGAGACGGGACCGGACGCCGCGCGGGTTAGGCCAGCTCCGCGTAGCCGGCGCGCTCAGCCTCTTCGGCGTAGCGGGTCAGAACCGAGTAGGCCTCGCGCTCGATCGGCGTCAC
The DNA here is from genome assembly GCA_964352995.1 of uncultured Rhodobacterales bacterium. Taxonomy (GTDB): domain Bacteria; phylum Pseudomonadota; class Alphaproteobacteria; order Rhodobacterales; family Rhodobacteraceae; genus Rubrimonas. Next base: position 5,558 of record CAYGUQ010000132.1, on the reverse strand, counting down.
GCCGCTCAGCGCCAGCGCGCGGGCGGCGGCGCGCCCCTCCGGATCGGCGAGCGCTTCGGACAGGGCGCGGCGCAGCGTCTCGATCTCCGCGCGGCTGGCGGCCTTTCGGGTGATGAAAGGCAGGCTTGGGCTTTCAGCCGTCGTCGCGAAGACGCGCGTCCCGCCGACGAGATCGGGACGCTCCCTCGCGGCTAGGCCGTAGGTCACCGCATCGATCGCCGCCATGTCGGCCCCGCCGGCGGCGACGAGCGCCAGGCTTTCGAGGTGGGCGCCGGTCTCGACGACCGCCCCGAAGAACGGGGCCTGCGCGCCAATCGTCGCCAGCGCATGGCGCAGCAGGTTCATGCCGGTGTTGCTGTCGCGCCCGTTCAGCGCCAGCCGTCCGCCCCGCGCGTCGCTCAGCGCCGCGACGCCCGATGAAGCCGGCGCCACGAGGACGCTGCGATGGCGCGCCGAACCGCAATGGGGCAAGGCGTAGGTCGGGGCCGCAACCACCGCCACCCTGCCGTCCAGCGCCGTCACCAGCGGATATCCGCAGGTCTGGGCCAGCAGCAGCCGGTCGTCCAGCCATATGGCGCCCAGCGCGGCGTCGCGCTCCAGCGCGTCCGGCGCATCCGCCACGCCCGCCGCGCGCAGGGCTCGCGCGATGGCCCGCCACAGCGCGTCGTTGGCGTCGCGCAGCCAAGGCGCGTCATACATGCCGAGGCTGGCGATGCGCGACACCGGCGGCCGCCTCAACCGCGCCGGGGCGCGCGGCCGAGCGGATGGTCCGACCGGTCGTGCGGCGCCAGCAGGAAACGACGCAGGAGCGCGCCGTAACCCCGATAGACCAGCCCGCCGTTGCCCTCGATGAGCGTCGCGCGGTGGGCGCGATACCAGTCGGGGAGGCGATACCACGGGATCGTCGGCTGCGCGTGATGGGCGGCGTGCAGATTGTTGTTGAGAAACAGCAGCGCGAGCAGGGGCGGGCCCTCCACCACCGCCGTGCGGCGCGCCACCGCGACTTCCGCCCTGTGCTCCGCGAAGGAGCGCAGCATCAGCAGCGCCGTGCCGGGATAGACGAAAGCGGCGAGATAGACCCACGGCGTTATCCCGCACACGCCCCAGACCCAGGCAAGCACGGCGCCGCAGGCTGCGAGGTGGCGCAGCCACGCGCGCCGCGCCATCGCGTCGCCCGCCGCGACCAGCGCGGCCTCCTGGCGCCAGAACCGGAGCATCGACCAGGCGGGGCCGATGATCAGCCGCCCCGCGAGCCGAGACTGCGCGCGCACGAGAAGCCGCCCGGTCCGACCCAGCCGCGCCCAGTCCTCAGGCGTCCAGTAACAGGATTCCGGGTCGTCCAGCGGATCGGTCAGCCGCTCGTCATTGTGATGAAGCAGGTGCGAGACGCGGTAGCGCTCGAACGGCAGCCAGAGCGACAGCGGCGCGGAACCCAGCGCGCGGTTCAGCCGCCGAGAGCGCGTCGGGTGGCCGTGGATGATCTCGTGTTGCAGCGAACTGTGCCAGGCGATCAGCCACGCCGCCGCCGGCGCCGACAGGACAAGCGGCAGCGCGGTGAAGGCGAGGGTCAGCGCCGCCCAGCCGCCATGGATCGCGCCGGCGAGCGCGACGGTCGGCCATTCGACGGCTTCGGCTCTCGGCGGCGCGCCAGATGTTGCGATTTGGGAGGCGGCGAGGGTGTCCATGGCGCAGACGGTGCGCTCAGCCGACCGCGGCGCCAACGCGGGAGTACGAGACGAAGCGTTACAAATGTCGCGTAAACAGGTCATTTGATGATAAAAGTCGTCAACAGGGAATTTACGCAACGGAGGCGACCCATGGCCGTCACGCGACGCGAGATCGATCGCCAGTTTCGCGAACGGCTCCAGCAGGTGATCGACCGTTCCGGCCTCGCGCCGACAGGCTTCGCGCGGTCTCTCGGCATCGACCGCTCGACGCTCTCGCAGTTGCTGTCGCCTGACGCCGTTCGACTGCCCCGCGCAGAGACGCTGGCCGCCATCGCCGTGCGCCACGACGTCTCCGTGGACTGGCTGCTCGGCCTCACCAGCGACGAGCGGCCCGGCGCGGCGGTGGTGGAGAGCGTGCTGGTGGAGGGGCAGGCCCATTCCCCGATCGACGCGCGCTTCGTCGGCTGGCACGCGGAGGCGGAGGCCGGAGGCTACCGCATCCGCACGGTGCCGCGCAGCTTTCCGGACTTTCTCAAGAGCGAGGCCGTCATCGCGCATGAGTTCGCCGACCGGCCGGACGTGGACGCCGCCGCAACCGCCCTCTGGGCGCGCGAAAGGCTGGCGAGGATGCGCGACTCCGAACTCAACCAGGAATTCTGCCTCCCCCTGCAGACCATCCATGCCTTCGTGCGGGGCGAGGACCAATGGGGAGACCTCGACCGCGAGGTTCGCGCCGAACAGGTCGCGCGGATGGCCGAAATCTGCCGCGAGCTCTATCCGAGTCTCGCGATCTACCTGTACGACGTGCGTCGCACGTTCTCGGCGCCCTTCGCCGTGTTCGGGCCCCGTCGAGCGACGGTCTACCTGGGCAGCCTGTTCTTCGTCTTCACCGCCCGCGAGCACGTGCGGGCGCTCAACCGGCGCTTCGACGACATCATCCGCGCCGCCGTCGTGCAGCCTTCCGAGACGCCGGCGCTGCTCGCACGGCTCGGCGGCGCGGTGGTCTGAGCCGGGATCAGGCCCCGGCCGTCTCGGCGCAGAAGGCGCGGCTTTCCTCCGGCGAGAACTGGCCGGCGGCCCAGCGCGTGACGTCCTCGGGCGCCGCCTCGCCGGCGATGGCCGCCGCCACGCCGTCCGCGATGAGCGCGCCGAGCTTGAAGCCGTGGCCGGAACAGGCGCTGACGACCCAAGCCTTCGCGCCCCACGGCTTCACCTGAAACTGCTCGCTGTCGTCGCGGGTGACGGTGTAGTAGCACGCCCGGCGCTCCAGCACGCGATACTGCTCGAAATCTTCGAGGAAGCCGTCGGCCGCCCCCAGCAGGCGCCGCAGGTCCTCGGCGGTCGCGACGCGGTCGTCGTCGGGGTCGCCGGCCCGGGTGAACATGTGGTCGCCGACCTTCAGCCGCGTGCCGAAGCGCGGCGGCAGCGCATAGGTCAGGCTGTGGGCGCCGAGGTCGGCGAGCGCCGGCGCGGCGCGCCACGCCGCCGCCAGCCGCGGCGGCGCCGCCAGATAGATCACCGCCTGCCGCGACGGGACGACCTCGGAGGAGACCCGATCCGTCAGCCGATCCACCCAGGCCCCGGCGGCCACGATCACATGGTCGGCGCGGTGCTCGCGCCCGTCCGCGACCACGAGGCCCGCCTCGGGGTCCACCGCCGTCACCCTGGTCTCGGCGTGCAGGGCGACGCCGCGCTCGCCAAGCGCCACGGCCAGGTCCGTGAGGATGCGGATGGGAAACAGCATCCCGCCCTCGGTCTCGACCGCCGCCGTGACGCCGTCGCGGCGGATCATCGGGAAGCGCGCCGCGATCTCGGCCATGGGCACGTCGCGGATCGCCTTGCCCATCTCCCGCAGATTGCGCGTCACCGGCTCGTACCAACCGGTCTCCTCGCGCATGAAATAGACGACCCCGGTCATCGCCAGATGCGTGGCGCCGATGTCGCGGAACATCCGCTCGTACATCGTGAAGGCGGCGGGCATCATGTGGGCGTAGCCCTCGGCCGGGCCGTAGGCGTAGCGGGTGATGCGGTGCTCGTCATAGGAGCTGGCGCGCGGATTGGGGATCGGCCCCTGCTCGAAGACGCTGACGGCGAAGCCCCGCCGCTCCAGCGCCCAGGCGGCGGAGAGGCCGGCGATCCCGGCGCCGACGACGATGACGCTGCCGCGCGAACCCATCATGCGCCCTCCCTTGCGAACGCGCCCGCCTGCGGCGGGGTCCAGTTCAATCTGCGCCGCCAGTCTTGCGGCAGATCGCGGAAGCGCGCCAGCGTCAGCTTCGACAGGTCCGCGAAGCCGCAGGCGCCGTCGACGACGAGATCGCGGATCGCCCTGCCCGACGCGGGCGAGAGCCCGAAGCCGACGCTCGACATCGTGGCGAGGACGACGTTGCCGGGCGCCGACAGCCGCTCCAGCACCGGGCGGCCGTCCGGCGTGTTCTCGACGACGCCCGCCCAGCTGCGGATCACCCGCGCATGGGCGGCCCCGGGAAAGAGCGCGGCGAGCCGCTTGGCGATCCCGCCCGTCGCGGGACCGGAAGGACGCGGCGGCGGCCCGTCGAGCGGCACGTCCCCGAGCCACTCGTGCCAGCCGCCGCCATAGGCGAGATTGCCCCGCCGGGTCTGGCGGCCATAGAGGCCGTTGCCGTCCACGGCGCCGAAGGGCATCGGCGCGAGCGGCTCGGTGACGATCATCTCCGCGCGGGCGGGCGCCAGCGGCAGGTCGACGCCGACGCCGGCGGCCAGCGCGCCGGTCTGCGGCCCCGCTGCGATCACCAGCGCGTCGCAGCCGATGCGGCCCTCGCTGGTCTCCAGCGCCACCGCCCGACCGCCGGCCGTCGCGATCGAGCGCACGGCGACATGCTGGCGGATGCGCGCGCCATGGTCCTCAGCCGCCCAGGCGTAGGCCTGCACCGTGCGCTGGGGATTGGCGTCGCCGCCGAAATGCAGCTTCACGCCGCCGACGTTCTCCCCCGCGAGGGGCACGAGCGCGCGCACCTCTCCGGGGTCGAGCGCGTCCATCGCGTAGCCCTCCGGCATCCGCGCGCGCAGGGCCTCGGCGAAACCGCCCTTGGCGGGGTCGACCTGGAACACGATGCGGCCGCGGCGATACTCGGTGGGATATCCCAGCATCTCGTCCATCATCGGCCAGAGCCGCTGCTCCTCGTGAAACAGCGGGCTCTGGAAATGGGTGCAGCCGCCGCCGTTGCGGCCCGACGCCTCGGCGCCGACGACCCCCTTCTCCAGCACCGTCACGTCCACGCCCTCGCGCGCCAGCCACCAGGCCGCGCTGAGGCCCGTCACGCCGCCGCCGACGATCACGACCGATGCGCCGTTCTCAGCCATGGCCGCGCTCCATCAATAGGGCATCCCTTCGCGCAGGGACTCGGCCTCGCGCTCGGTGCCGATGTCGTCGTAGGCGATCCACTGGGTCGCGATGTTGAACCAGACGTTCCAGGCGCCCTCGTCCCCGGGCGTCTCGTCGGCCGCCAGCACGCTCAGCGGCAGCTGGCGCACCGGCGCGCGGTAGCCCGCCAGCGGGATCGTGGCGGGTGCGACGTCCGCGCCCAGCGCCATTGTCAGCGCCACCTGCTCGCGGCAGCGCCGGGCCTGGCAGGCCCCCATGCAGACGCGGGTGAGGCGCTTCATCTGGTCCTGGTCGAGCCGCCCCGCCCGCGCCATGGCGCGCAGGTCGCGCGCTTCGCGCGCGTTCGACGTCCAGTCGAGGTAGCGCGGCGGGGCGACCGCCAGCAGGTCGCCGCGCGTGACGTCCTCGCAGAGGCAGACCGGCGCGTCCCGCCCCCCCGTCGCCAGCAGCGCGCGCATCCAGTCGAGCTGATAGGCCAGCGCGTCGCTCGGCGCGCGCGGGGCCGACGGCGCAGCCGGCGCCGGCGC
>CAYGUQ010000131.1:0-9334 GCA_964352995.1 uncultured Rhodobacterales bacterium | reverse complement strand
GTTCGAGCTGTGGCGCGCCCGCGCCGGCCTGCGCGCCGCGGTCGCGCGCGGAGACGCCTACGCCGCCCGTCGCGCCGCGCGCCGCCGCGCCGCGGCCGGGGACCTCGACCCGGCGTCCGTCGCGACATTCGACAGACTGGCCTACGGGCCGGACCCGTCCTCGCACGACGCTCTGCGCCGGGCCTCGGCGCGTTCGCCGAAGGGCGCCTGAAGCTAGCCCGGCGGCAGGCCGCGCATGGCCCTCAGACCTGCGAAATAGGCTCGCGTGGCCGTGTCGACGCTCGCATGAATCTCGGCGCGATCCTGCGGCAGCTTCTCCGCCACGCCGATCAGCAGCGTCGCAAAACCGTGGACCATGGCCCAGAGCGGCGCGCTGGCGGCGTGGGGCTCGATGTCGTCGAGCCCATGGGCGCGCAGCACGTCCTTGAACCGCTCGATGAAGATGCCGTGGCACTCGTCGCCCTTGGCGCGGGCCGCGCAGGCCTCGCCGGTCGGCCGCGTCGCGCCCCACATGAGATGGGTCAGCTCCGGGTTGCCGGCGGAGAAGTCGATGTAGGCGCAGCCGCCGGCGACCAGCCCCTCGACCGAGCCCGCCGGGTGCTGCGCCATCGCGCGGTCGGTCACGTCGGAAAGCCGCTCGAAACCGGCGGCGGCGACGTGGTCGAGCAGGTCGTCGCGGTCGGCTAAATGTCGGTAGGGCGCGCCCGACGAGACGCCGGCCGCCCGCGCCGCGTCAGCCACGCTGAAGCCCTCGACGCGCTTCTCCGCGACGATGCGGGTCGCCGCCTCGATCAGCGCGACCTTGAGGTCGCCGTGGTGATAGCGCGGCTTCGCCGCTTTCTGCGCTCTGACCATTCTTTTCTCCTACGCAAGAAAGGGGGCCTCGGCAAAGGCTTTGCGAGGGCGCCGCCGCGACGGGAGTTCGCCGCCGCGGCCGGGCGCGCTATCCTGCTCGCCATGAGACACGCCCAGAGGTTCTTCGCGCCGTTCGTCGCGCTCCTGCTCGCCTCCGCCGCTGACGCCGCGGACCGGGAGGTCGACCTCGAACTCGTGCTCGCGGTGGACATGTCGGGGTCGATGGACCGCGACGAGAAGCGACTTCAGAGGGAGGGTTACGTCGCGGCCATCGCGAGCGAGGCGTTCGCCGCCGCGCTGCGCGAGGGCGCGTGGCGGCGCATCGCGCTCAGCTATCTGGAATGGGCCGGCCCGACCTCGCAGGTCGTCGTGATGGACTGGCGCCTCATCGACGGGCCGGAGGCTGCGCGCGCCTTCTCCGAGGAGCTCGCCGCCGCGCCGCTCAGCCTGATCCGCGGCACCTCGATCTCGGGCGCGATCGACTACGCCGTGGAGATGTTCGAGGACAACGGCTTCGAGGGCTGGCGCAAGGTGATCGACGTCTCCGGCGACGGCGCCAACAGCCGCGGCGGCCCCGTGGAGGCGGCGCGCGACGCGGCGCTGGCGCGGGGCGTCACGATCAACGGCCTGCCGCTCATGCTCCGGCCGTCGTGGATCGGCGCCGGGCTCGCGCAGTACTACGCCGACTGCGTGGTCGGCGGGCCCGGACACTTCGTGCTGCCAGTCAAGGCGGAGGCGGAGCTCGCCGACGCGATCCGCCGCAAGCTCGTGCTCGAAGTGGCGGGGCTCGCCCCGGCGCCGGTGGCGCGCGCGCAGGTCGCGCCGCGATTCGACTGCATGGTCGGCGAGCGGCTCAGGCGGTCGTGGGACGCTCCCTGAGCGCGGTCGTCGCGCCATCTTGACACCCACGGGGCGCAGGATCACCTCTGCGGACAGAGTGCGCGCGGACGGCCATGGCGGTCGTCCGGAAAACCCGGCGCGCGCTCGGCCGCCCGGGCGACGTCGCCCGCCAGCGACCCCTTCCGGGGGAGCGCCTGACAGATGTCGAAGCACCAGAAATCGAACCGCGAGGCCAAGAAGCCGAAGCAGGAGAAGCCGAAGGCCGCGCCGGCGACGCCCGATCTCGCCGCCCGCCTGACCGGCGGCACGGGCAAGCCGAAGGCCGGCGCGCCGAAGAAGTAGCTCTCCTTGTCCGGGGCGGCGCCGCCGCCGCCCCGGCGAAACCGCGTCAGCGCGACCGCGCCCGCGAAAGCTGCACCGCGGCGATGCCCGCGGTCACGACGGCCACGCCCACGAAGTCGAGCGCGGTGACGGTCTCGCCCAGAAGCGCCGCCGCGATGGCCACGCCCAGCGCGGGGTTGAGAAAGTGGAACGCGCTCGCCGCCGTCGGCCCGATGCGCGCGACCAGCCGGAACCAGATCATCGTCGCCACGAGGCCCGGCAGCAGCGCGGTGTAGGCGAAGGCCAGCGCCAGCGAGAGGGTCGGCCGCACGTCGGCGACGCTCTCGAAGATCAGGCCGACCGGCGCCAGCGCCGCCGAGCCGACAAGCATCTGAAGCCCCACCGCCATCAGCAGGCCCGTACCGGCCCCGGCCCCCTTCACGGCGAGCGTCGCGACGGCGAGCGCGAGAAGCCCGACAAGGCAGAGCGCCACGCCGAGCGCGTCCGCCCCGCCCGCGACGCGCCCGGCCATGATCAGCGCCACGCCCGCGAAGCCCGCCGCCAGCCCCGCCAGCGCGAGCGGCGCAAGGCGCTCTCCCCGCCAGACATAGCTGAGCGCCGCGACGGCGAGCGGCAGCGCGCTGGCGATGATCGCCGCGAGCCCCGCCGGCACCTTCGTCATCGCGAGGAAGTTCAGGCCGAGATAGAGCGCGTTCTGGCACAGGCCGAAAAGCGCGATCGCCCGCCATGTCGCGCGGTCCCGCGGCGGCCGCTGGCCGAGGGCGAGCGCGAGCCCGACCGCCAGGGCGCCCGCGAGGCCGAAACGAGCCGTCAGCATGAGGAAGGGCGGCGCGTCCGCCAGCGCGATCTTGGCGGAGGTGAAGGCGCTCGACCAGATCAGCGCGAACGCCACGCCCATCGCCGCCGCCGTCAGATCGACGCCGCCCTGCTTCTCCGCCATCGGAATTCCCTCGCCCGCGCCACGCCGGCGCTGGCGGACCCTGCGCCGAAGCCGGGGGAGGCGGCAAGGCGGTTGATCGATGTCAATCCAGAATGACAGTCTGTTGGTTAATCTGAGCTTACAACAATGGCTCAGGGAGGCGACGGCGATGCGCATCGCGCTCATCCACCCCAACTACCATTCCGGCGGCGCGGAGATCGCCGGCTCGTGGCCGCCCGCCTGGGTCGCGTATCTCGCCGGGCCGCTGAAGGCCATGGGCTTCGACGACATCACCTTCATCGACGCCATGACCAACGACCTGAGCGACGAGGCGCTGGCCGCGAGGCTCGCCGAGATCAAGCCGGACCTCGTGGGCGCCACCGCCATCACGCCGTCGATCTACAAGGCCGAGCGCGCGCTGGAGATCGCGCGCGAGGTCTGCCCCGGCGCCGTGACCGTGCTCGGCGGCATCCACGCCACCTTCATGTACAAGCAGGTGCTGAGCGAGGCGCCGTGGATCGACGTGATCGTGCGCGGCGAGGGCGAGGAGATCTTCGCCAATCTCGTGAGCTGCGTCGCCGAGGGCCGCTGGCCGGAGGACCGCGCCCGCATCAAGGGGCTGGCGTTCCGCGAGGGCGAGACGATCAAGGCGACGCAGGCGGCCTCCACCGTGCGCGACCTCGACGGGCTCGACCCCGACTGGTCGCTGCTTGAGTGGGACAAGTACACCTACATCCCGCTCGGCGTGCGCGTCGCCATCCCCAACATGGCGCGCGGCTGCCCGTTCACCTGCTCGTTCTGCTCGCAATGGAAGTTCTGGCGCGACTATCGCGTGCGCGACCCAAAGAAGGTCGTCGACGAGATCGAGAAGCTGGTGAACGACCATCAGGTCGGCTTCTTCATCCTCGCCGACGAGGAGCCCACCATCAACCGCAAGAAGTTCAAGGAGTTCTGCGAGGAGCTGATCGCCCGCGGCCTGCCCGACCGCGTGAAGTGGGGCATCAACACCCGCGTCACCGACATCCTGCGCGACGAGGCGGAGCTGCCGCTCTGGCGCAAGGCGGGGCTGGTGCATGTCTCGCTGGGCACCGAAGCCGCGGCGCAGATGAAGCTCGACCGCTTCAACAAGGAGACCAAGGTCGAGGACAACCGCCGCGCCATCGCGTCGCTCAAGAAGGCGGACATCTTCGTCGAGGCGCAGTTCATCGTCGGGCTGGAGAACGAAACGGCCGAGACGCTGGAGGAGACCTACCGCTTCGCCCGCGAGTGGGACCCCGACCTCGCCAACTGGGCGATGTACACGCCGTGGCCGTTCACGCCGCTGTTCCAGGAGCTTGGCGACAAGGTCGAGGTGTTCGACTTCGAGAAGTACAACTTCGTCACGCCGATCATGAAGCCCGAGGCGATGGACCGCGCCGAACTGCTCGACCGCGTGATGAACAACTACCGCCGCTTCTACATGATCAAGGCGCTGTTCCACTACCCGTGGCGCGGGACGGGCTTTCGGCGGAAGTACCTGCTCGGCTGTCTCAAGGCGTTCCTGAAGGCCGGCTTCGAGCGCAAGTTCTACGATCTCGGCAAGGTCAACTACTGGGGGCCGCAGTCGAAGAAGAAGGTCGACTTCCACTTCGACAAGAGCCGGCGGATCGCGTCCGCGCAGATGGAGGACTGGCACGCCGCCGCCGAGCGCTCGCGCAAGGTCAAGGCGCGCAAGGAGTACGCCAAGGCGGCCCAGGGCGGCGGCTTCCAGATGCCGCAGGCGCTGGAAGGCGAGCGGGTCGGCGCCGAATGAGCGCGGCGTCCGCCATCGGAGCGCCCGCGGTGGAAGCCGCCGGCGGCCATGCGCCGCAGCCCGACCGCATCGGCCCCAACGCGGTCGTCCAGACCGCCGCGGCGCTGCGGGCGCTCGGCGGCGAGACCTGCGCGGCGGGCGTATTCAGGGCGGCGGGCGTCGCGCACTGGCTCGCCGCGCCGCCCGAGAGCATGGCCGAGGAGGCCGGCGTCGCCCGCCTGCACCGGGAGATGGCGCGCCTGGCGCCCGAGGCGGCGGCGGACGCCGGCCGGCGCGTCGCGGCCTATCTGCTCGCCAACCGCATTCCGCCGCCGGCGCAGCGGCTGATGGCGCGGCTGCCGCGGCCGCTCGCCGCGCGGGCGCTGCTCACGGCGATCAGGGCGAACGCCTGGACCTTCGCGGGCTCCGGCCGCGTGCGCGTCTCGGGCTGGGCCCGGCCCGTCGTCGAGATCGAGGCGAACCCGCTGGCGGTCGGCGGCTGCCGCTGGCACGCGGCGGTGTTCGAGGGGCTGTTCGCCGCTCTGGTCAGCCCGCGCGCCTGCGCGCGCGAGACCGCCTGTTGCGCGGCCGGCGCGCCGGCCTGCCGCTTCGAGATCGCGCTGGACGGCTCAGGATGAGCCGCCCGCCTCGCCGTCGTGGCGGTCCATCTGCTCGGAGAGCGCCTCCAGCAGCGCGCCTAGGCCGCGGCGGCGATGCTCGTCGAGATCGTTCACGCGGCTGCGCTGCTCCGCGAGGCGCTTCTCCAGCGCTTCGAGCCGGGCGTGCAGGTCGTCGGCTTCCGCCATGGGATCGTCTCCCCGTCATCGGGCTGGTTGCGGCGGATCAAGGCGAAGGGCGCCTCGCCCGCCCAGAAGTGGCGATACCGCATGAAGTTGGGAGGGGAAAGCCATGATTGCCAGTGAGGCCGCGACGATCGACCCGCTGATCGCCCGCTACGCCGCCCGGCCCGCGCCGCGCTACACCAGCTACCCCACCGCGCCCCAGATGCGGCCGGGCTTCACGGCGGAGGCATGGGCGGGATGGCTGTCCGGCGTCGATCCGGATGCGCCGATCTCGCTCTACCTCCACGTCCCGTTCTGCCGGAAGATGTGCTGGTACTGCGGCTGCAACATGAAGCTCGTCGCGCGGGAGAGCGTGCTCGACGCCTATGTCGAGGACCTGCTGGCGGAGATCGATCTCGTCGCCGCCGCGTTGCCGGCCCGCATGACGGTCGGCTGGCTGCATTTCGGCGGCGGCACGCCGACGGCGCTGAGCCCCGAAGCGCTCACCCGCGTCATGGCGCGCCTGTCGCTGCGCTTCGAGTTCGCGGAAGGCGCCGAGATCGCGATCGAGAGCGACCCGCGCACGCTGACGCCGGACATGATCGAGGCCGTCGGCGCGCTGGGCTTCAACCGCGCGAGCTTCGGCGTGCAGGAGTTCGACCCGGCGGTTCAGGCGGCGATCAACCGCATCCAGCCGCCTGAGATGGTCGCCGAGGCGGTGGCGGGGCTGCGGCGCGCGGGCGTGGCCGGCGTCAACTTCGACCTCATCTACGGCCTGCCGAAGCAGACGGTCGCGGCGCTGGCGGAGACCGTGCGCCTCTGCGCCGGGATGGCGCCCGATCGCATCGCGCTCTTCGGCTACGCCCATGTGCCCTGGATGGCGAAGAACCAGCGCATGATCGCCGACGCCGACCTGCCCGGCGCCGCCGAGCGCATCGCGCAGGCGCAGGCCGCCGCGGCGGCGCTGCGGGGCGAGGGCTACGCCGCCATCGGCATCGACCATTTCGCGCTGCCCGGCGACGCGCTGACGCGGGCCGCGCGCGCCGGCGCCCTGCGGCGCAACTTCCAGGGCTACACGACCGACGCGGCCGAGACGCTCATCCCCCTCGGCGCGACCGCCATCGGCCGCACCCGCGACGGGATCGTCCAGAACGTCGCGGAGACCGGCGCATGGTCGCGCGCCGTGCGCGAGGGCCGGCTGCCGGTGTCGAAGGCCGTCGCGCTCGACGACGACGACCGCGCGCGCGCCTGGGTGATCGAGCGCCTGATGTGCGACTTCGCCGTCGACGTGGCCGAGGCGACGCGCCGCTTCGCGCGGCCCGAGGGCTGGTGGGACGACGCGGCGGCGGCGCTTGCGCCGATGGCGGCCGACGGACTGGCGACGATCGAGGGCGCGCGGGTCGCGCTCACGCCGCGCGGCCGGCCGCTGGCGCGCGTCGCGGCCAGCGCCTTCGACGCCTATCTCGGCGCCGGCGCGCGGCATTCCGTGGCGGTCTGAGGCGCCGTGGCGGCCGGCCGCTTCGCCCTCCCGCGACTCACGGGGCGGCTCCCCGGTCGGCTCAAGGGTCGGCGAGCCAGACGGTTTCGAAATGCTGCTCGAAGCTCGGATGCGTCCGCCGCCCGCGCACGCGGGCGCTCGCGTGGGAGAATATCGTGCGCCAGTAGGGCTGGATCAGCACGCCGCTGTCGCGCAGCAGCCTTTGCAGCCGCGCCATCGGCTTGCGACGGGCGACGGGATCGAGCGTCGCGAGCGCGACGTCCAGCGTCGCGTCGAAGTCGGGGTCCGAGAAATCCGTCTCGTTCCATGCCGCGCCCGTGCGGTAGCCCAGCGCGAGGATCTGCACGCCGAGCGGCCGCGCGTTCCAGTTGGTCACGGAGAAGGGGTAGTCCTTCCACGACCGTTCGAATTCGGCGACTGGCGCAAGGCGTCTCGCCGCGTTGACGCCGGCGTCGAGCAGCTGCGCGACGATGGCGTCGGCGGTGTTGCGCCGCCACTCGTCGTCGGCGACGACCAGTTCGAAGACCGTCTCGGCGCGGCCGGCCGCCTCCAGCGCCGGGCGCGCGGCGGCGGGGTCGAAGCGCGCCGCGCCGGCGTCGGCGTAGTCGGGCTGCATCGGCCCGACATGGTGGTTCTCGGCCACGAGGCCCGCCCCGCCATAGCCGAGCGCCAGCACGACGGCGTTGTCGACGGCGCCCTGCAGCGCCCGCCTGACAGTCGCGTCGTCGTAGGGCGGCGCCGTCGTCTTCATCCGCGCGCAGACGGTGTTGGCGGTGATGACGGAGCCGCGCGCCAGCCCGAGCGCGTCGAGCTGTTCTACGAAGCCGGCCGGCGTCTCCTCGTTGAGGTCGATGGCGTCGCGCGCGAAGGCGTCGCGCTGGTCGACAGGGTCGGCGCCCAGGTCGAACCACTCCACCGCGTCGAGCCAGACCTCGCCGCCCCACCACGGGCGCTCCGAGCGCACCACCCGGGCCGCCGCGCCCGGCTCGATGAAATCGAGCCTGAACGGGCCGGTGCCGACAGGGTTCGCGGTGAGGTCGGCCCCGGTCGCCTCGAAGTCGCGATGGGTCAGGAGCGCAGGGTAGTCCGCCATTCCGGGGATCAGCGTCACGTCGGGGCGGGGCAGGTCGAGCCTCACGGTGTGGCGGTCGAGCGCGCTGGCGGCGCCCTCCCGCAGCCGCCCGGTCGCGGGGTCCACCAGCACCGCGAAGCGCGCCGCCATGGAGTTGCCCGGCGCGGCGGCGTCGCACCACCGCTCGATCGCGCGCAGCACGTCGACGGCCTCGAACGCGTCCCCGTTGGACCATGTCACGCCGCGGCGCAGCGCCAGCGTGTAGACGCGGGCGTCGTCCGAGACCTCCCAGCCCTCGAGAAGCCAGGGCTGGAGCGCGAAGTCCGCGCTCTGCCGCACCAGCGGCTCGACGAACTGCCGCGCGATGTTGGCGGGTTCGGGCCAGTCGAAGCGCCTTGGGTCGTCCACCCGCTGCACCGCCATGGCGACGCGCAGCGTCCCGCCGCGTCGCGGCGCGCCGGCCGTCTCCGCCAGCGCCGGGGGCGCCTCGCCGAGCAGGCCGAGCGCGGCGCCGGCCGTGGCGCCCAGCGCGGTCGCCGCGGCGAGGAATTCGCGCCGGTCGAGCAGGCCTGCGCGCGCCGCGCGCGACATCGGCGCGATGGCGGGATGCGGCCGCGCGCCGGTCAGCGTCTCGCAGGGCGCGTCTTCGCTCCGCCTCGCCATAAAGGCGCCTCCCATTGCGTCTTTCGCGCCCGTGCCGCCGCCGCCTCGTGCGGCCGCGTCGTCCCGCCGCTTCAGCCGGCGGCCTCGGCCTGCGCCCGCCCGAGCGCGGCGTCGAGCGCGGCGTCGTCCAGCATGTCGACGCGGCCGATGCGGGTCCAGACCAGCGCCGCGCGCGCGACGCGGTCAGGATAGAGCAGGCGCAAGCCGGCGCGATAGGCCGCAAGCTGGCGCAGGTAGGGCTCGGGCGCCGCGCCGGGCGGCGGGGGCGCGGCGTCGGTCTTGAAATCCACGGCGAGCGCCGTTCCGGCGTCGACCCCGAGACGGTCGATGCGGCCCGACACGACGCCGAGCCCCGGCAGCGCCACCGAGAGCGTCGCCTCCGCCGCAGCCTCCGGGGCGAACGCGGCGGCGAGGTCGGGCAGCGCCATCACCGCCTCCGCCTCGGCCAGCATCGCCGCATGCGCGGCGGCGTCGGCCGCAGGCGCCGAGCGGCGCAGGATCGCCTCGGCGAGGGCCGCGCGCTCTCCCGGCGGCGCATCCGGCAGCAGTTCAAGCAGCGCATGCACGGCGCCGACGCGGTTCAGGGCGAGCG
>CAYGUQ010000130.1:0-9342 GCA_964352995.1 uncultured Rhodobacterales bacterium | reverse complement strand
GCGTGGCAGGGCGGCGAGCAGCGTCTGCGCCGCGACGACGCGCTCAGGCTCGGCCTGTCGGGCAGCCCCGGCGTGGGCAAGTCGACCTTCATCGAGGGGCTCGGCTGCGCGTTGACCGCGCGCGGCAGGCGGGTGGCGGTGCTGGCCGTGGACCCCTCCTCGACGCGCTCGGGCGGCTCGATCCTCGGCGACAAGACGCGGATGGAGCGGCTGGCGCGCGACCCCGCGGCCTTCATCCGGCCCTCGCCCTCGGGCGGCGGGCTCGGCGGCGTGGCGCGGCGGACGCGCGAGGCGATCCTGCTCGTGGAGGCCGCCGGCTTCGACGCCGTGATCGTCGAGACGGTCGGCGTCGGCCAGTCCGAGACGATGGTGTCGGAGATGACCGACGTCTTCGCCCTGCTGGTGGGCCCGGGCGGCGGCGACGACCTGCAGGGCGTCAAGCGCGGCGTGATGGAGCTCGCCGACCTCGTGGTCGTGAACAAGGCCGACGGCGACCTCGCCCCCGCCGCCGCCCGCACCGCGACCGACTACGCCGGCGCCCTGCGCCTGATCCGCCCGAAGCCGGGAGACCCGGACGGCTGGCCGCGCGCCATGACCTGCTCGGCGCTGACCGAGACCGGCCTCGTCGACGTCTGGGACGCGGCGGAGACGCTCGACGCCGCCCGCGCGGACTCCGGCGCCAAGGCGAAGGCGCGGCGCGCGCAGGCGGCGCGCTGGTTCCGGTTCGAGCTGGAGCAGGGCCTGCGCGAGGCGCTCGCAGGGCACGCGGCCGCCGCAGCGCTCGCTCGCGAGATGGAAGAGGCGGTTGCGCGCGGCCGGACGACGCCTGCGGCGGCCGCACGAATGGTTCTCAAGACTTTGTTCGACGGAAATATTAGTAATTAACAAATAAAATTTTACCTACAAATTACGGTTAAAATACAATTTTACTCAAGACATGACGAAATGCGCGAGATACACCGTCCGCGTGTAATCGTATCGAGTGCAGGAGTCAGCGCCATGTCGTTCATCCGTTCCGCCATCGCCGTGTCCTTTCTGATCTGCGGCGCCAGCCAGGCCGGCGCCGCGATCGTCTCTGTGAACGACGTGCTCAGCAGCCAGGGCCTGCCCGCCCTCGTCGTCGATGCGCCCGCCTCGGTGGCCGACGATGCGCCCGGCGCCGAGAACGCCGCGATGTGGGGCTTCAACGAGGTTCAGGGCTTCACGCTGCTGAGCGACCTCGCGGTGGACGGCGGCTTCGTCGCCGCCGGCACGCGCGTCTCCAGCCACATGATCTTCCTCAACACCGCCGGGAACGGTCTGACCAAGCACGGCACCGACGGCGCCGGCGCGGTGGAGTGGACCTTCGACGGGAACATCCTCGGCGTGATGTCCGACAAGACGGGCAAGCTCGAAGCCGCAAGCAGCGGTTTCCTCGGCGCGCCGGGCACGTTCTATCCGGGCGCCTTCAACGCGCGCGGCTTCGAGAGCAACAGCGCGGCGCGCACCAACGACTTCTACACCGTCAGCGCCATCTTCGGGAATGTGCTGGAGGTGGGCATGGAGGTGACCGAGCCCGGCGACTGGATCCGCGTGATCACGGCCGCGCCCACTCCCGTGCCGCTGCCCGCCGCCGCCTGGATGCTGTTGGCCGGCCTCGCGGGGCTCGCCGCCGCAGGCAGGCGCCGCGCCTGACGCGCACGCGCCGCGAACGCCCCGCAGCGCCTTGCGCGGGGCGCCTCGGCCGTCTATACGGCGCGCTTCGATCCGACCCGCCCGGCTGGTATGGGCTGCCGCGGCGGGTCTTAGTCAGTTCTCGATCAGGAGACCGAAATGCCCAAGATGAAGACCAAGTCGGGGGCCAAGAAGCGATTCAAGGTCACCGCAACCGGCCGCGTAAAGGTTGCGCAGGCCGGCAAGCGCCACGGCATGATCAAGCGGACGACGAAGTTCATCCGCAACGCCCGCGGAACCACCGTTCTGTGCAAGCCTGACGAGAAGATCGTCAAGCAGTTCCTGCCCTACGCGTAAGGAGGCGATGACCCATGTCCCGAGTTAAACGCGGCGTCACCGCCCACGCCCGCCACAAGAAGGTCCGCGACGCGGCGAAGGGCTACTTCGCCCGCCGCAAGAACGTCTTTCGCGTCGCGAAGCAGGCCGTCATCCGCGCCGAGGAATACGCGACGCGCGACCGCAAGACCCGCAAGCGCAACTTCCGCGCGCTGTGGATCCAGCGGATCAACGCCGCCGTGCGCGAAGTCGACGAGAGCCTCAGCTACTCGCGCTTCATCGACGGGCTGACGAAGGCCGGCGTCGAGGTGGACCGCAAGGTGCTGTCGGACCTCGCGGTGCACGAGCCCGCGGCGTTCGCCGCCGTCGTCGGCAAGGCCAAGGCGGCCCTCGCCCAGGCCACGGCCTGAGCCCCCGACTTGAAATACGGCGCCTGCGGCGCCATTAACGCATCCAGCGCCCGCCGACGCCACGTCGGCGGGCTCTAACTCTTTAACGCAGGGATCCTATGGCCAAGGAAGAAACGCTCGAGTTTCCAGGGGTCGTGGTCGAGCTGCTGCCCAACGCCACGTTCCGGGTGGAGCTTGAGAACGGCCATGAGATCATCGCCCACACCGCCGGCAAGATGCGCAAGAACCGCATCCGCGTGCTCGCCGGCGACAAGGTGCAGGTCGAGATGACGCCCTATGACCTAACCAAGGGGCGGATCACCTATCGCTTCAAGTGACGTGCGGCTGATCCTCGGCTCGGCGTCGCCGCGCCGCGCCGCGCTGCTGGCGCAGATCGGCGTGACGCCCGACGCGATCAGCCCCGCCGACATCGACGAGGCGCCGCGCCCCGCCGAACTCCCCCGACGCTATGTCGAGCGCATGGCGCTTGAGAAGGCCGCCGCCGTCGCGGCCGGGCCGGAAGCGCTGGTGCTGACGGCCGACACCGTGGTCTCCGCCGGCCGCCGCATCCTCGGCAAGCCCGCCGACGCCGCGGAGGCGGTCGAATTCCTGATGCTGCTGTCGGGTCGGCGACACCGGGTCGCGACCGCCGTCGCGCTGCGCCGGGGCGAGAAGACGGCGCTGCGGATGGTGGAGACGGCTGTGCGCTTCAAGCGACTGTCCGACCTCGAGATCTCCGCCTACATCCGCTCGGGCGAATGGCGCGGCAAGGCCGGCGGCTACGCGATCCAGGGCATCGGCGCGGCGTTCATTCCCGCGATCAACGGCAGCTACACCGCCGTCGTCGGCCTGCCGCTGACGGAGACGGCGGCGCTGCTCGCCGGCGCGGGCTATCCGGTGAGCTATGAGGGAGAGGCGGCGTGAGAGGCGTGTCGGCTGCGGTGGAGACGGTGGGCGGCGCGCTGGTGGCGGCGCGTGTGGTCGACGGCGCGCTCGACGACCTCTACGTCGACGCGCCGGCGAGCGACCTCGCGCCCCGCCCGGAAGCGATGTACTGGGGCCGCGTCGACCGCGCGGCGCCGGCGATCGGCGCGGCTTTCGTGGCGCTGCCGGACGGCCAGCGCGGCTGGCTGCGCGGGGCGGACCGCAAGGCCGGCGAGATGGTCGGCGTGCAGGTCTCGCGCTGGGCCGAGGCCGGCAAGGCGGCGCCGCTCACCGACAGGCCCATCCTGAAGGGCGCGCTGGCGCTGCTGACGCCGGGGGCGCCGGGCGTGAACCTCGCCCGCTCGATCAAGGGCCACGAGACGCGCGAACGGCTGACCGCGGCGGCCGAGGCGGCGCTCGCCGGCGCGTCGGAAGATGTCGGCGTCGTCGTCCGCAGCGCCGCCGCCGACGTTGACGAGGCGGCGCTGGCCGCCGAGATCGCCGGCCTCCGCGCCGCCTTCGACGCGGTGCAGGAGCAGGCCGCGGGCCGCGAGCCGAGCCTGCTGCGCGCCGCGCCCGACGCCGAGGCGCGCGCCCGGCGCGACTGGGCGGACGCCGAATGGATCGACGGGCCCGAGCCGTTCGAGCGGCTCGGCGTATGGGACGCCATCGAGGCGCTGCGGTCGCCGCGCGTGCCGCTTCAGGGCGGCGGCTGGATGAGCGTCGAGGCGACGGCGGCGCTCGTGGCCGTCGACGTCAACACCGGCGAGGACTTCTCCAAGACCGCTTCGCAGACCGCCAACCTCGGCGCCTGCGCCGCGCTGCCCCGCGCGCTGCGGCTGCGCGGCTTCGGCGGCCTCGTCTACATCGACTTCGCGCCGCTCAAGAAGGGCGCCCGGCAGGGCGTCGACCTCGCGCTGAAGCGCGCCTTCGCGGCGGACCCGGTCGAGACGCAGGTGGTGGGCTGGACGCCGGCCGGCGCGGTCGAGCTCCAGCGCAAGCGCGAGCGCCGGCCGACCATGGCGCTGATTCGTGGCTGACGCCGCCTGCCCGGTCTGCGGCGCGCCGCGCCATGATCGGTTCCGACCGTTCTGCTCGCGCCGCTGCGCCGATCTGGACCTCGTGAAGTGGCTGCGCGGCGACTACGCCGCCCCCGGCGAAAGCGTGACCGACGCCGGGCGCGACGACTCGAAAGATCGCGAATGAAACTATAGTCTTAGGCGAAACTTCATTTCCATCAGCTCTATCACCCGTGAAATTTTTGACGGGGAACCGTGTCATGCCGACGAAGCCGAGCGCCTTTCGCCTGCCCTTTCTTCTCGCCGCCCTCTTCGGCCTCGCAGCGCCGGGCGCGTTCGCCGCGTCGGAGGACGCCGCGAACCTCAACGGCCGGGTCGACTTCGTTTGGACCGCAGTCGCGGCGGCGCTCGTGCTGCTGATGCAGGTCGGCTTCATGCTGCTCGAGGCGGGGCTCGTGCGGTCGAAGAACTCGGTGAACGTCGCGCAGAAGAACCTCACGGATTTCGCCTTCTCGGCCGTGGCGTTCGCGCTGATCGGCTTCTCGATCATGTTCGGCCCGAGCATCGGCGGCTGGCTCGGCGACCCGACGACTTTCGCCGGCCTCGCAGATCTCGACGGCGCCGCGATGACGTTCTTCCTGTTTCAGGCGATGTTCGTCGGCACCGCGGCGACGATCATGTCGGGCGCGGTGGCGGAGCGGTTCAGCTACGCGGCCTATCTCGCGACCATCCCGCTCGTCAGCATCGTGATCTACCCGGTCTTCGGCCATTGGGCCTGGGGCGACCTCCTGCTGGACGACGGGACGGCGTGGCTGGCCGACATGGGCTTCGTGGACTTCGCGGGGTCGACGGTCGTGCATGCGGTCGGCGGCGCCGTGGCGCTGGCCGGCGCGATCGCGGTGGGCCCGCGCCGGGACCGCTACGGACCTGACGGCAGGCCGGTGCGGCTGCATGGCCACAGCGCGCTCCTCGCGACGGTCGGCGCGTTCCTGCTGTTCGTCGGTTGGCTCGGCTTCAACGGCGGCTCGATGGCGGGCGGCTTCGACGCCGGCCCGGTGCTGGCGGCGACCGTGCTCGCCGGGTCCGCCGGCTGCTGCGTCGCGTCCATCGCGGGCTATGCGATCGACGGGCATTTCCACCCCTCGCGCGCGATCAACGGGCTGCTCGGCGGTCTCGTCGGCGTGACGGCCGGCGCGCATCTGCTGGACATGGACGCGGCGATGGCGATCGGCGCGATCGGCGGGCTGGTCGCGCTCGCGGCCGACGACCTGCTCGCGCGCGCCGGCGTGGACGACCCCGTGGGCGCCGTGGCCGTGCACGGCTTCGCCGGCGTCTGGGGAACCGTCGGCCTCGCGCTGTTGGCGCCGGAGGCGAGCCTGCCGACCGGCGACCGCCTCAGCCAGCTCGGGGTCCAGGCCTATGGCGCCGGGATCGCGGTCGTCTGGGCGTTCAGCCTCACCTACGCCTGGCTCATGATGCTCAAGGTCGTCGTGCGCATCCGCGTCAGCGAGGAGGACGAGTTCGTCGGGCTGAACGCCGCCGAGCACGACACCCTCATGGGCACCGGCGAGGTGCAGGCCATGCTCAGGAAGCTCGTGGAGAGCGACCTCGACGGCGTGCAGCAGATAACCGTGCAGCCCGGAGACGAATCCTCCGAACTCGCCGAACTCTTCAACCGCCTGATCGCGAACGTCCGCGCGAACGACGAGCGACGGCGCATGATGGCCGAGCAGATGCAGATCGGCGCCAAACGACAAGCGGCGGAAGACAAGCGCAACATCGAGGCGTGGCGCGCAGAACGCGACCTGGAGCGCGCCATCGTCGACGAGATCTCCGACGTCGTGAGCCGCATGGCGAACGGCGATCTCGACCGGCGCGCGACGCTCACGCGCCAGACCGAGAACCTCTCCGCCATAGGCGGCGCCGTCAACGCGCTGCTCGACCACGTCGCCGGCATGACGCGCTCGGTGACCGAGGGCGCGCGACGGCTTCAGACGCATGGCGCGGCCCAGCTGGACGCAGCCGAAAGCCTCGCGCGCGATTCGCTGAGCCAGGAGGCCGCGGTCGGCGAGGCGACGGCGGACCTCCGTCGCCTCAGCGGCGAGATCGGCCAGACGGCGGAAGCCGCGCGCGCGACCCGGGAGACCGCCGCCTCGACGCTGCGCTCGGCGGAAAGCGGCGGCGCGGCGATCGAGTCCGCCGTCGTCACCATGCAGACGATCCGCGCCAAGTCCCAGCGGATCATCGCTGTCATCGACATGATCAACGAGATCGCGAACCAGACCAACCTCCTCGCCATCAACGCCGCCGTCGAGGCCGCCCGCGCCGGGGAGCAGGGGCGCGGCTTCGCCGTCGTCGCGAGCGAGGTGCGGACGCTCTCGCAGCGCACGCAGCAGATGGCGGACGAGATCAGCGCCAGCGTGCGCGAAAGCGAGGCCGCGATCCGGGAAGGCGTCGCCGTCGTCAGCGAGACCACGGAGGCGCTCGCCGAGATCCGCGCCAGCGCCGCGCGCACCGAGAACAACATGGCGAGCATCGACGACGCGGCCCGGCTCCAGGCCGACAGCGTCCGCGCGCTGCTCGACGCGATCGAGCGCATCGACGCGCTCGGCCGGCGCACCCGCAACGTGGCGACGCAGACCGAGGAGACCGCCCGCACCCTGTCGACGGAAACCTCGGCGCTCGCCGACGCGGCGTCGCTCTATACGGCGCGAAAGAACATGGCTTCCGACGCCGCGTGAGCCGCCGCGCTCAGGCGGTGAAGTCGTAGGCGTGAAGGCTTGCGCCCTCGCGCCGCAGCCAGGCTCGCCGGGCGCGGTAGTCGGGGCAGAGCCGCGCGACGAGCGCCCAGAACGCCGGCCCGTGGTTCATCTCGCGCAGATGCGCCGCCTCGTGGATGGCGACGTAGTCCTGCACCTCGACCGGCGCCATCGCGAGCCGCCACGAGAAGGCGAGGTCGCCCCGCGAGGTGCACGAGCCCCAGCGCGAACGGGTGTCGCGCAGGCTGACGCGCCCGCAACGCGCGCCGAGCGTCGCCGCCGCGCGCCCCGCCGACTGCGCAAGGCGGCCCTGCGCGCGCATCCTCAGAAAGGCCGCCACCGCGGGGCCGGCGTTTCGTGAAGGCGTGAGAAGCCCGGCCTCGCGCAGGGCGCAGGGGCCCCGCGTCGCGCCGCTGTCGATCAGTCGCACGGGCGCGCCGTCGAGCATGATCGTGGCGCCGGGCGCCACCTTCACGCGCTCCGGCGACCGGGCGAGGGCGTCGCGCAGCCAGCCCGACTGGCGCAGGAGGAAACGCCGCGTGTCGGCCTCGGGCGCGGCGGCCGGCGCCGTCAGCCGGGCCTCGCCGCCCCGAACCGACAGGGTGAAGCGGCGCGCGCGCGCCGAGCGCGTCAGCCGCACCAGCACCTCGGGGTCGTCGAGCCGGATGATCTCGGCCGACATCGGCGCGCCCTTCCCGCCGGGCGCCGATCAGGCGAGCTTGGGCCCGCCGCGCACGAAGGCGCGGCGGGCGCGGATGAAGTCCCGGATCCGCGGCTGGATATGCTGGCGGAACCGCGTGCCGTTGAACACGCCGTAATGGCCGACCTTCGCCTGGATGTAGCTGGTCTTCTTCTCGCCGGGCAGGTTGCGACAGAGCTCCAGCGCCGCCTCGGTCTGGCCGCGGCCGGTGATGTCGTCCGCCTCGCCCTCGATGCAAAAGAGCCCGACGTCGCGGATCGCGCCGAGGTCCACCGCGGCGCCGCGATGGGTGAACTCGCCCTTGGGCAGCGAGTGCTTCTGGAACACCGTCTCGACGGTCTGGAGGTAGAACTCCGCCGTGAGGTCCATCACCGCGAGGTATTCGTCGTAGAACGCGCGGTGCGAGGCCGCGCTGTCGCCGTCCCCGCGCACGAGGTTGCGGAACTGCTTCACATGGGCGTCGACATGGCGGTCTAGGTTCATCGACATGAAGCCCGAAAGCTGCAGGAAGCCGGGATAGACGCGCCGCATGAAGCCGGGGTTCGGGAAGGGCACGGTCGTCACGACATTCTTCTCGAACCACGAGAGCGGCCGCGACGTCGCGAGCACGTTCGGCTCGGTCGGGCTGACGCGGGTGTCGATGGGCGAGCCCATGAGCACGAGCGAGGCCGGCCGGTGCGGCGCCTTGATCGCGGACATGATCGCGGTGGAGGCCAGCGCCGGCACGCCCGGCTGGCAGACGCCCATGATCGCCGGGCGCTCGCCGTCCTGCGCGAGGAACTCGCAGAAGTCGGCGATATAGTCGATGTAGTCGTCGAGGTCGAAGCGGCCCTTCGCCAGCGGCACGCTGCGCGCGTCGATCCAGTCGGAGATGTAGACGTCGTGCTCCGGCAGCATCGCCTCCACCGTGCCGCGCAGCAGCGTGGCGAAGTGGCCCGACATCGGCGCGAGGATCAGCACCTTGGGGTCGTTTCGGGCGTTCGCGAGCACCGACTTGCGCTTGAAGCGCAGCAGGTCGCAGAACGGCTTGCGGAGGACGACCTCCTCGACGATATCGACCGTCTCGCCCGCGATCTCGGTCGTCTCGATCCCGAATTCGGGCTTGCCGTAGCGGCGCGTGGCGTTGACGAACATCTCGAAGGCGGCGGCGGTGGCGCGGAAGCCCAGGGATTCGTGCAGCGGATTGACCGGATTCCGGAGGGCCTGCGCCCCGAGCTGCGCCGCCGCGCGAAACGGCGAAACGGCGGCATGTGTCAGTTCATAGGCGTGATAGAGCACGATGTTTCCCGCCGGACCATGAAGATTTTGCATAGGTTACGCGGCGATTATTAACGGGACAAGGCGATTTCGCAGATGCGAAGGCCGCGCTGACGCCGCATGCGCGCCGCAGTTCCGCGCCAACCCGCCGGTCCGGCGGCGACCGGGAGCCCGGCTGCTCCTGCGACGTCGCGGCGCGCGGGCCTCTTCACGCTGGCGCCCGGCCGTGTGATGCATCGCGTCGCATTCGGCGCAGGAGCAGCCGGGCTCCCGGTCGCCGCCGGACCGGCGGGTTGGCGCGGAAC
>CAYGUQ010000129.1:0-9362 GCA_964352995.1 uncultured Rhodobacterales bacterium | reverse complement strand
TGCGCCGAGATCAGCCAGCTCGGACGGACCCAGACCGGGATCGGCCGGACGCCGGCGGTCTGCGCAAGGTCGAGCGTCTCCAGAAGCGAGCCCTCGTCGCGGAAGACGCCCTGAAAGAGCACCATGTCGAAGGGGTCGCGCAGGGCCTCCTCGCCGACCAGCGCGTCCCGCGCCTCGGCGATGTCGGACACGCCGACGGCGAGGGCGCCGACGCCGTCCAGCGTCTCGACCAGCACGTCGCGGGTCCGCGCGCCCTCCACCGCGACGAGGATCTTCTGGGCGGCGCAGAGCCCCATCTCCCGGCGCAGCCGCCGCGGGGCCGACAGCGTCTCGAACGGCAGTTCGAGGGTGAACGTCGAGCCGCGGCCCGGCCGGCTCGCGACGGCGAGGTCGCCGCCGAGCAGCGCCGCGAAGCGCCGCGCGATGTTCAGGCCGAGACCGCATCCCCCCGAGAGCGCCCCCGAGAGCGCGCCCGAAAGCGCCCCGGAGCCTCGCTCGGCCGGGGCCTGCGCCCCGCGGAACGCCTCGAACGCGCTGCGGACCTGCTCTGGCGTCATGCCGACGCCGGTGTCGGCCACGACGAAGCGGAACCATGTCGGGCCGCGGCCATCGCCGCGCTCGCGGTTCAGCGAGACGGTCAGCGTGACCGCCCCCTCCCGGGTGAACGCGACGGCGTTCTCCAGGAGCGTGTTCAGGATCCGCCTAAGGCGCAGGGCGTCGCACTTCACCAGGCGCGGCACGTGGAGCGGCATGTTCACGACGAGGTCGAGCCGCTTCTCCGCTGCGAGGACGTTCATCGCCGCGGTCACGGCGCCTACGAGTTCGGCGAGGTCGGTCTCGGCGCTGTCGATGTCGACGCGGTCGGCTTCGAGCGATGAGAAGTCGAGGATCTGCCCGGTGATCGAGAGCACCGCTTCGGCCGACCGGACGAGCGTGGCGAGCTCCACGCTCCGCCGCTCGGTCATGGGGCCTTTCCGGATCAGGTCGGCCATGCCGAGAACCGCGTTCAGCGGCGTGCGGATCTCATGGCTCATGGTCGCGAGGAACTGCGACTTCTGCCGGTTGGCGGCGACGGCGGCGGCCGCCGCCTCGGCGGCGAGCGCCGACTGGCGCAGCGCGAGCTTGACGAGCGCCCAGGTGAGCAAGATGCCGACGATCACCGCGATCAGCGCGCCGTTCCCGCCCTCCCGAACGAAGCCCCAGACCGAAGCCGGGCGCCACGCGACCTCGATCTCGACCGTCATGTCGGCGAACTGGAGCCGCTCTGACCGCACGATGTCGTCCTGCGCCGCCGCGGCGCCATGAACGACGGCGCGGACGACGCCGTCGCGCAGGACGCGCAGGCCGACGAGCGCGGCCTGGGGATGGCGCGGCCACGCGCCGGCGACGGCAGCGAGGTCGACGGTCGCGAAGGCGGCGCCGTCGATCCGCCCGGCCTCGTTCGCCGTCGGCGCGACGATGGTCACGATACCCGCCGTCGCCTCCCGCCCGGCGTCGCGGATTGCGAAACCGGCCACGCTTTCGGGGCCTGAACGCACTGCGCCCGAGGCCGCCCCGGCCTCGATCCGCCCCAGGACGCCGACGAGCTCCCGCCGCGGCTCCCCGGCTGCGAGCGTCCGGACCCTCGCCTCGTCGCGGTCGATCAGCAGCGGCGCCGCTTCAGGCCTGGCGGCCCGCCCCGGAATCCAGCCCTGCTGCAGGACCAGCGGAGAGGGCGCCGGCAGGGAGGACCGCACGAAAGCCTCGAACTCCGCAGGCCTGACATGCGCGGAGGCCCCGTACAGGCGCGCGACGTCCTCTGCCGCGACGACGGCCTCCGCCGCCAGCGACGAGAATGCGCCGCGAAGCTCCAGGGCGGCGAGACGCGCTCTCGACGCCTCGCGGGCGTTGCGGTCGCCGAGAAGCGCGAAGCCGAGGGCCGCGATCGCGACGGCGGGAACGGCCAGCGAGAGGACGGCAAGGTTGCGCCCGATCCAGCTCTCGCGCTGCGGTTCTGCGTCGCGACGCTTGACGGGCGCATCGTGCATGGCGTCTTTCCCCGACAGCGCCTCGGCGACGGCTCCAACTCAGCCGGCAACAAGGAGCCTCTTTCCTTAAGTTGCGGTTGAGCGGCCCCGTCCGACGAGCCTTTCGCGACCGTGAGAGGCTTCCGGAGGCGCGCTCCTGCGCCCGGCCGGCCGCTTTGCGGCTGGCTTGCGGCGCGCGACTGCGATACCGTTGCCGCATGTTGCAGCGTCGGGTCCTGCCCATCGACCTCGTCTATGTTCCGGCCAAGCGCCGGCGCACCGTGGACGCGGGCAGAACCGAGGCGCTGGCGGAAGACATCATGGAGCATGGGCAGAAGACGCCCATCCAGCTGCGCGAGGACGGCGACCGCTACGTCCTGATCGAGGGCCTGCATCGGCTCGAGGCGCTGAGGGCGCTCGGCGAGACCGAGGTGGCCGCGGTTCTTGTGCAGGCGCGCGTGCGCTGACGGCGGATTTCCGAAGGCGGGGACCTCAGGCTGCGATCGGCCGCCGCGCGCGGCGCTGACCGAATGCGGCGGCGCGGAGCCGGAAGGCGTTCATCGCGGGCGGCCTGGACCGGCGGATGCGCCGGGCGCGGTCGCCAGCCCGATGGCGCGCGGCGCCGTCACCCTTCCCGCACGAAGTGATCCGGACCGACTTCGCTGTAGCGCCGTAGAGGGGGCGTCCAGCCGAGCGGCCGCACCGGGCTGGCGATCTCGTCGACGTCGAGTTCGGCGCGCGCGCGCCGGCGCGCCGGGTCGGGGATCGGCGCCGCGGCGATCAGCTTGCGGGTGTAGGGGTGCCGGGGGTCGCGGAGGATCGCGTCGCGCGGCCCGATCTCGACGATCTCGCCGAGGAGCATCACCGCGATGCGATGACTGATGCGCTCGACCACCGCGATGTCGTGGCTGATGAAAAGGTAGGACAGGCCGTATTCGCGCTGAAGGTCCAGCATCAGGTTGACGACCTGCGCCTTGACCGAGACGTCGAGCGCCGACACCGCCTCGTCCGCCACGATCAGCCGCGGCTCCACCGCCAGACAGCGCGCGATGCAGAGGCGTTGCCGTTGCCCGCCCGAGAACTCGTGCGGGAAGCGCAACGCGTGCTCCGGCTTCAGCCCCACGACGTCGAGCAGCCGCGCGACTTCCGCCTCGGCGGCCTCCCGATGGCGCAGGCGGTGCACCGCCATCGGCTCGCGCAGCGCCGCGCCGACCGTCTTGCGCGGGTTCAGCGAGCCGTAGGGGTCCTGGAAGATCATCTGGAGGCGGCGGCGGCTCTCGCGCATCTCCTGCTTCGAGGCCGCCATGAGGTCGCGCCCCTCGAACCTGATCGCGCCGGCGACCGGCTCGACGAGCCGCAGGATCGACCGGCCCGTGGTGGACTTGCCGCAGCCGGACTCGCCCACGAGCGCCAGCGTCTCGCCGGCGCGCAGGGTGAAGGAGACGTTCTCGACGGCGTGCACCGCGCCGACGGGCCGCCCGAGCAGGCCGCCGCGCATCACGAAGCGCGTGGTGAGGCCGTCGACCTCGAGAATGGGCGCACCGCGCCTGTCCGGCTCGTCGCCGAACTCCTGCGCGCCGCCGTCCTCGCGGAACTCCGGAAAGCGCCGCGGCGTCGCGACGCCGGCCAGCGCGCCGGGGATCGGGGCCGAGCCGATGAGCTTGCGGCTGTAGGGATGGCTGGCGCGGGCGAAGACGTCGCCGACGTCGCCCTGCTCCACCGCCCGTCCGTGCAGCATCACGACCACGCGGTCCGCGATCTCGGCGACCACCCCCATGTCATGGGTGATGAACATCACCGACATGCCGATCTCGCCCTGCAATTCGCGGATCAGCGCGAGCGTCTGCGCCTGGATGGTGACGTCCAGCGCCGTGGTGGGTTCGTCGGCGATCAGCAGCCGCGGGCGACAGGCCAGCGCCATGGCGATCATCACCCGCTGGCGCATGCCCCCCGACAGCGTGTGCGGAAACTCGTCGAAGCGCCGCTGCGCGTCCGGGATGCGCACCATGTCGAACAGGCGCACGGCCTCCGCCCGCGCCGCGGCGGCGTCCATCGCGCGGTGGCGGCGCAGCGCCTCGGCGACCTGGAAGCCCGCCGGGAGCACCGGGTTGAGGCTCGTCATCGGCTCCTGGAAGATCATGCCGATGTCGCGGCCGCGCACGTCGTCCATGCGCGCGTCCGGCAGCGTGAGCAGGTTCCGCCCGCCGAAATGGATCGCGCCCTCGATGCGCGAGGCGCCCGCCGCAAGCAGGCGCATGATCGAGAGCGCGGTGACGGACTTGCCCGAGCCCGACTCGCCGACGACGGCCACCGTCTCGCGCGCGCCGATCTCGAAGCTGACGTCGCGCACCACCGCGGACCATGCGCCGCCGATGCGGAAGGAGGTCGTCAGCCCCTCGACGGAGAGAACCGGGTCGCCGCCGCTCACTGCTCGCCCCGCAGCCGCGGATCGATCGCGTCGCGCAGCCCGTCGCCCAGCAGATTGAGCGCGAACACTACGAGCAGGATCGCGACGGAGGGGAAGAGCGCGAGCCAGTAGCTGTCCAGGATGTTCTCGAACCCCTCGCGGATCATGCCGCCCCAGGTGGCGGTCGGCGGCGCCACGCCGAGGCCGATGAAGGCGAGCGACGCCTCGACGCGGATCGCGGTGGCCATCCAGAGCGAGCCCATCACGAGGATCTCGGGCAGGATGTTGGGCAGGATATGGCCGAACATCAGCCGGACGTCGGAGTAGCCGAGCGCCCTGCCCGCCTCGACGAACTCGCGCTCCTTCACCGAGATCGTCGGCGCGCGCGCGATGCGCGCGAAGGGCGGGATCGCCGTCAGCGCGATGGCGATCACGAGGTTGGCGAGCGACGGGCCCAGCATCGCCACCACGATCAGCCCCAGGATGAGCGACGGGAACGCCAGCAGCACGTCCATCGTCTGCATGATCACGATGTCGAGCTTGCCGCCGAAATAGCCGGCCACGAGGCCGATGGCGGAGCCGATAACCATCGCCGCCCCGATCGCCAGCAGGCCGATCGTCAGCGAAATGCGCGCCCCCCACAGGATGCGCGAGAGCGTGTCGCGGCCATAGAAGTCCGTCCCGGCCCAGTGCTCCGCCGAGGGCGGCTTCAGGCGGTTGAAGATGTTCTGCTCGGTGGGGTCGAACGGCGCGATCATGGGCGCGAGCAGCGCCAGCGCGCAGACGGCCAGAAACAGCGTGAGGCCGACCCAGGACGTCTTGTTGGCGTTGAACGCCCGCAGCACGCCCGCGCCGAGCGCCGCCGCCGAGCGCCGCAGATAGGCCGCGCGCGACAGGGTCGGCGTCGGCGCGGTCATTGGTACTTCACCCGAGGGTCGATCAGGCCGTAGGTCAGGTCGGTGAGCAGATTCACCAGCACCACGATCAGCGTGTAGATCACCATCATCCCCTGCAGCATGGTGTAGTCGCGCTGGTTGAGCGCGCCGATGATCAGCTTGCCGAGGCCGGGGCGGTTGAAGACGATCTCCGTCAGCACCGAGTTGCCGATCAGGATGCCGAGATAGAGCCCCACGACCGTCACCACCGGGATCATCGCGTTGCGCAGGCAGTGGCGGCGCAGCACGACGATGAAGGCGAGCCCCTTGGCCCGCGCGGTGCGGACGTAGTCCTGCGTCAGCACCTCCAGCATCGCCGAGCGCGACACGCGCGTGATGTAGGCGGCCATGATGAGGCCGAGGTTGATCGACGGCAGCGCGAGGTCGCGCAGCCGCGCGCCGAGCGTGTCGCCCTGGCCGGAGCTGATCACCGGCGCCCATCGCAGCGAGATGGCGAACACCAGCAGCAGCAGGATCGCCGAGACGAAGGCCGGCAGCGACAGGCCGATCAGCGACGCCAGCCGCACGACGTAGTCGGGCAGCGAGTTGCGCCGCACCGCCGACCACACGCCGAGCGGCGCGCCGATCAGCACGCCGATCACGAGCGAGGCCACGGTCAGTTCGAGCGTCGCCGGCAGGACCTTGAGTATCTCGGCGATGACGGGCCGCCCCGTCACCATCGAGACGCCCCAGTCGCCGGTCATCACCCCCGCCATGAAGTCCGCGTACTGCGCCCAGAGAGGCTGATCGAGGCCCAGCCTCGCGCGCAGCGCCGCGATGGCCTCGGCGCCGGCCTGGTCGCCGAGAATGACCATCGCCGGATCGCCGGGCAGCACGCGCACGATGAAGAACACGATCGTCAACACCATGAACAGGGTGACGACCGCAAAGCCGAGGCGTTTGATGACGAATGCGCGCATCGGCGTCGGCCCCGCGTCCGGCGCGGGGCCGCTCCCCCTACTGCGTGAAGGCCGCCGCTTCGGTGACCGGCGGGCTGAGGTTCAGCGACCCGGTGACCTCGACGCCGAGATCGAGCTTGTCGCTCCACGCCCAGAGCTGGAGGTTCTGGAAGATGGGCACGGCGCAGACGTCGTCCATGATCTTGCGCTGCGCCTCGGCCCACAGCGCCTTCTGCTTCTCCAGATCCGGCTCCGTCTTCGCGGCCCTGATCTCGGCGTCGGCCACGTCGCAGTGCGAGAAGTTGGTGACGGCCGTGGGCGTGCCGACGATCGCGTCGGACAGGAAGAACTGCGAGAGATAGACGTCCGCGATCGGGAAGCGGGCCGCGGAATAATGCGTGACCTGGCTGAGATCCTTGCGGATCTGGGCGTGGAAGGTGGCGTGCTCGACGGTCTCGATCTCCAGGTTGATCCCGGCGTTCTTCAGCAGCGCCTGAACGGCCTCCATCGTGCTGAGCATGCCGGGCAGCGTCGTGTGGATAGCCTTGAGCGTGACGCCGTCGGAATGGCCGGCCTCCGCCAGCAGCGCCTTGGCCCCGGCGGGGTCGTGGGGATAGAGCGGCACGTCGGCGGTGTAGCCGAGATAGCCCTCCGGCACCGGCGAGACCGCCGGCAGCGTGACCTTCTCGCCCTTGAACTGCACCATGGCGGCGCGGTCGATGGCGTGGGCGAAGGCGCGCCGCACGCGGACGTCGTCGAGCGGCGGCATGGTCTTGTTGAGGTGGACCACCGACATCTCGCCGGGCCGCATCACCGCGACCTTCGTGCCGGGGATCCGGCTGATGCGTTCGACCCAGGTCTGGTCCTGCTTGCCGTAGATCAGGTCGATCTCGCCGGCCTCGAAGGCGAGGTCGCGCGACGCGTCGGAGGGAATGTAGCGGTAGTAGATCTCCTTGATCTTCGGCGCGCCGCGGAAATAGTCCTCATGGGCGACGAGCTTGACGTACTGCTGCGGCTGGTACTCGGCGAACATGAACGGGCCGGTGCCGATGGGCGTGCGCTCGAAGCCCTCGCCGAGCGCCTCGACGGCGTCTTTGCAGACGATGTTGCCGCCATGGTACGGCACCAGCAGGCCGAGCAGGCTCGGCACCTGGTTGGCGAGTGTGATCGTCACCTCCATGGGGCCGGTGGCCTCCACCGAGGAGACGGCGCCGTAGTCGTTGGCGAAGGACGACGTATCGGGGTTCATCGCGCGCCGCAGCGAGAACACGACGTCCTCGGCGTCGAGCGCGCCATACTCGCCGTGGCAGTCCACGCCGTCGCGGATCTGGAAGGTCCAGACGAGGCCGTCGTCGCTGGACGTCCAGCTCTCGGCGATGTCGGGCTCGATGAACTCCGGGCTCGCCTGGCCCGGCTTGATGCGCACGAGACCGTTGAACATCCAGTGCAGCAGGCCCTTGTCCGGCGTCGTGGTGGCGACATGCGGGTCGAGCTTGCCGGCGTCGGCGCTGCCCATGCCGACGTTGAGCGTCGTTCCCGCCGCAAGCGACGTGCCCGCCGAGAGCGCAGCCGCCAGAGCAGCCGCGATGAATCCGCGCGTCATTCGTCTCACCTCCATGTCGTCGCCCTTGGGGCCTCATTGCTTGCCGATTAACCTTTCACGCGGTCGGCCCGGCCGCAACCGCAAGGCGCCGTCCGGCCGTCAAAGCATGTCCTCATGCCTGCAATTGACCAGAAGTTCTGCGACTGACGCGGTGTTGGGCAGCGCCATCACGGTCGCCGCCAGCTCCGCGAGGTCGTCGGCGTCGATCATGTCGGCCTGCGCCACCTTGACGACGTCGGCCGTGAGGTCCGTGGCGACGAAGCCGGGGCAGAGCGCCGTCGCGCGCACGCCGTCCTGCCAGCCGGTCCGGCGGACGCCCTGCGTCAGCGCCATCAGGGCGAACTTGGTCATCGCGTAGGCGATGTTGTCGTTGCGCACCCGCTTGCCCGAGAGCGACGCGACGTTGACGACGCGCCCCACGCCAGAGGCGCGCAGATGCGGCAGGCAGACGCGCGTCAGAAACAGCGGCCCCTTCACGTTGGTCGCGACGAGCGCGTCGAAATCGGCCTCCTCGCCCTCCTCGATGGCGAAGCGGTTCGAGGTTCCGGCGTTGTTGACGAGCCCGTCGAGCCGCCCGAACCGCGCGAGGGTCTCGGCGAGCCAGGCTGCGTGGCTCGCCCGGTCGGCGGCCTCGTAGCGCGCGCAGAGCAGGCGGTCGCCGGCCAGCGGCGCCAGCGCGGCCTCCAGCGCCGGGACGTCGCGCGCGCCGGCGCTGACGCGGTAGCCGCGGGCGTGCAGCGCGCGCGCGACGGCGGCGCCGATGCCGCGGCTGGCGCCTGAGATCATCACGACGCGGCCTGTCGGATCGAGCATCACGGAGCGGTCCTTTCCATCTTGGCGAAGCGGTCGGGCGCGAAGGGCGCCAGCGGCAGGTTGGTCTCGCGCCCCTCCATCGCGTCGCGCAGCAGGGGGCCGATCAGCGGCGCCAGCGCGAAGCCGTGGCCGGAGAAGCCGTAGGCGTGGAAGAGCCCCGGCATGGCGCGGCTCGCGCCGAGCACCGGCAGCCCGTCCGCGCTCACGCCCTCGACCCCCGCCCAGACCCGCGCGACGCGGGCGCGGCGCAGCGCCGGAAACAGCCTCGCCGCCGTGGCGAGGCTCGCCGCGACGGTCTCGGGCCGCGGCCGGCCGATCCAGTCCGGGCCGATCGGGGCCTCGTAGCCGCCGCCGATCACGACGCCGCCCTCCGCCGCCTGCTTGAGCGAAAGCTTCGCGCCCTCCAGCCCCAGCGTCGCGCGCGCCAGCGGCGGCAGGCGTTCGGTGACGATCATCTGCAGCGCGACGGGGTCGACGGGCGCGGCCTCGCCGGCGAGCCCGGCGAAGGCCGCGCCCCACGCCCCGCCGGCGTTGACGACGCGACGCGCGCGCACCTCGCCGGCGCCGACGTCGAGCGCGAAGCCGTCCCCGACCCGCGCCAGCGCCGTCGCCCGCGTCCGCTCGCGCAGCACGACGCCCGCCGCAAGGGCCGCGCGGCGAAAGGCCCGCAGCGTCGCCAGCGGGTCGGCGAAGCCGTCG
>CAYGUQ010000128.1:0-9369 GCA_964352995.1 uncultured Rhodobacterales bacterium | reverse complement strand
CCGAGGACGAGATGACCGGGCTGGGCGCATGACGGCCGCGCCGCGGGGCGGGCGGCGGCTCGGGCGGCGGGGCGGGCGCGTCACGCCAGTTTCGCAGTGCGCTGCTAGCATCGCGGCGCGCGCTCGGAGAGCGGCCCTGTGACGAGGCTGATCATGGACGAATTCAGGCGCGTCTCTGCGGAGCCTTGCGCCAGCGGCGGGCTCTATTTCGGCGCCTGTCCCGGAGTGTTCATCGGACGCGACAGCGCGTTGCACCTATGCGACGAGGCGATGGCGACGGCCTTCGCGCAATTGAGGGGGTTCGGCGTCTCGCTGCTCATCGGGCTGGTCGAGGACGACGAGATCGGCGCGATCGATTACCGGGACATCGAGCAGGCGGCGCGGCGATGCGGCGTCGGGTTGCGGCGCTTACCCCTGCCCGACTTCAGCGCGCCGGACGCCGACTTCATGGCGCGCTGGCGCCCGCTGGAGCTGGAGGCGCTCGCCGAGCTGCGCGCCGGCCGCGGCGTCGGCGTGCACTGCCTCGCCGGGATGGGCCGCAGCCCGACCATGGCCGGTCGCCTGCTCATCGCCGCGGGGCTTCCTCCCGAAGAAGTCCTCGTCCGCATCCGCGCCCATGACACGGACCTGGTGGAGAACGAGAGCCAGCTCGGCTTTCTGGTCGAAAGTTCAGAGGTGGTCGGCTGACCGGCCCTCAGACGAGAAGGGTCGCATAGCGCGCCTCGTTGGCGCTGCGCACCTTGAAGAACACCGTCGCGTCGCCGCCCTTCGCGACGGCGCAGGCCTGACGCACGGTGTCGCGCATCGCGGCGGCGGCCTCGGCCGGCTCCTGCGCGGCCCGCGAAACGATGATCGGCGCGATGCGAAAGAACAGTTGCTGGTCGAGCTGGGCGATGAGGTCGTCGCCGATCATCGCGTTCGAGAGCGCCTGATAGTCGCGCATCACGCGCCAAAGCGCGTCGACGTCGGCGTGCTCCTCCAGCCGGTCGCAGCGCCCGAGCAGCGTCGCGACCCGGTCGTCGGTTTCGGTCCCGGCGCGCGCCAGCCCGAGCTCCGCCACCATGTCGAAGATCCGGCTGCGGATCCGCAGGCTCGTGCGCGCGGCGGCCGCGTCGGCGATCGTCACGACGGTGCCGACACCCGTGCGCACCACGGCCATATGCTCAAGTTCAAGCCGTTGCAGCACCTGCCGGATGGGCGTCCGGCTCACCGAAAACTCCTGCCCGAGCGCGCCTTCGTAAAGGACATGTCCCGGAGGATACTGGCCCAGACAAATGCGCTCTCTGACGATGTCGAAGATCAGGTCTGCGCGCGACTTCGCTTCCAAATCGGCGGGCTCCGAAAACACGATCGGAAAAACAATCCCGTCGTGGCGATCCTCATCCTCACCGGAATGCCGCAGTCGGAGGCGCTGCGCAAGACCGGTCCTGTGCGCGACCCGGTCGCCGGGTGCGCAGCGTCGGGCCGCGATTTCATGCGCCCGTCTCACACAGAGGCGAACCCGCGTCACCGCTCCCGGAGCGCTTCGTCCTGATATCTGCGCATGGGCGAGAGCAAAAAATCGACGATGCGTCGCTTGCCGGTCTTGATCTCGACCGACGCGGCCATGCCCGGCGTGATCGCGCGCTCGCCGGCGTCGGTGCGGACGGTCGTCGCCGCAAGGCTCACGGCGGCCTCGTAGACGAGGCCGAGCGCCTCGTCCGGGATCGCGTCGCTCGAAACCGAGACCAGTTCGCCCTTCACCGCCCCGAACCGCGTGAAGTCGAACGCCGCCAGCTTCACGACGACTTCCTGCCCGACCTGCACGACGCCGATGTCCTTGTTGAGAATGCGCGCGCGCACCTCCAGCGGCGCGTCCGCGGGCACGATCGCGAGGACGGGGTCGACCGGCCTGATCACCCCGCCGATGGTGCGCGCCGAGAGCTGATGCACCGCGCCGGACACCGGCGCGCGCAGCGCAAGCCGGGCGCCTTCGGCGCGCGCGCGCTGGAGCGCCGCCTCCGTCCGCATTTCGGTCTCGCGCGCGGCGGCGAGCGCGTCATAGGCGGCGCGCGCCGTCTCGGCCACGAAACGCTCCCGCTCGCGCGCCGCGACGGCGACCCCGCTCTCCGCTTCGGTCCGGCGATGCGCCATGACCGAGATGCTGCTCCGCATCTCGATGAGCTGCGCTTGAAGCTGCAGCCAGTTGGCGCGCGGCGCGTGGCCCTTCGCGACGAGATCGGCCACGGCGCTCTCGCGCTCGACGACCAGCGGCAGCAAGGCGAGCAGGGTCTCGTTCTCCGCATCGAGCCGCGCGAGCTGCGCCCTTGCGCTGTCGTCCTGCGCGACGAAGGCTGCGACGCGCGCGTCGTAGGCCTCGATCTCTCCCTTGAGTTTCAGGGCGACCGCTTCGACGTAGCGCTGCGCGAGCGCCAGCTCCGGCGGAGCGAAGGTCGCCGCCCCGGCCGCGAGGTAGCGCAGCAGCGCCTCCCGGCTCTCGGCCTCCAGCCGCGCCTCGTCGCGCCGCCGGACGAGATCGTCCACGTCGATCTCGTTGGTGGTGGCGTCGAGTTCGAGCAGCAGGTCGCCCGCCGCCACCTTGTCGCCGTTCCGGACATGGATGGCGCGCACGGTGCCGACCTCCTCGGCCTGCACCAGCTGGAGCCCGCCCCGCGGCTCGACCCTGCCTTCCGCGATGGCGACGATCTCGACCTTGCCGATGAAGGACCACAGGATCGCGGCGGTCACGAGCGCGAGCAGCGCGAACAGGGTCGCCCGGCCCAGCGGATTGGGCGGCGACTCCATGATCTCCAGCGCCGCCGGAAGAAAGGCGGCGTCGTCGCGCCGCCTCGCGCCGCGCCCCCCCTTCACGCCGCGCCCATGATCGCGCCGACCTGGATGCGCCACAGGTTCGCATAGCGGCCGCCGGCCTTGATCAGCTCGTCATGGGTGCCGTCCTCGACGATCCGGCCGCCCTCCACGGTCAGGATGCGATCGGCGTCGCGCACGGCGGACAGGCGGTGCGCGATGATCACGACGGTCCGCTGCGCGCAGATCATCCGCATGTTGGACTGGATGATCTGCTCCGACTCGTAGTCGAGCGCGCTCGTCGCCTCGTCGAAGATCAGGATGCGCGGATCGCCGAGAATGGCCCGCGCGATGGCGATGCGCTGGCGCTGCCCGCCCGAGAGGTTCGCGCCCCGTTCGCCGACTTCGGTGTCGTAGCCCTCCGAAAGCTCGCCTATGAAGTCGTGCGCGCCGGCGATCGTCGCGGCCCGGACCACCTGATCGAACGGACAGGCGGGGTCTGCGATGGCGATGTTCTCCCGGATCGTGCCGTTGAAGAGCGCGTTCTCCTGCAGCACGACGCCGATCTGCCCGCGCAGCCACGAGACGTCGACGCTCGCGACGTCGACGCCGTCGATCAGGACCGCGCCCTGGGTGGGCGCGTGCATGCGCTGGACGAGCCGCGCCAGGGTCGACTTGCCCGAACCGGACGGCCCGACGACGCCGATCACCTGCCCGCTCGGGATCTCGAGATCGACGCCGGCGAGCACGTCGCGTCCGCCGGGCTGGTAGCGGAACCAGACGTCGCGAAAGCGGATGCGCCCCTCGATCCGCGAAAGCGCGCCGCGGTTCGGATTGTATTGCGGTTCCGTCGGCGTGTTGAGGATGTCGCCCAGCCGGGCGATGGAGACCCGCGCCTGCTGGAAGTCGTTCCATAACTGAGCAAGGCGCAGGATCGGACCGGTTACCCGCGCGGCCAGCATGTTGAACGCGACGAGCTGGCCCACGGTGAGCGTGCCGGCGATCACCGCCAGCGCCCCGAAGTAGAGGGTCGCCGCGATGGTGAGCTTGTTGATGAGCTGCGTGATCTGGCCGGCCACCGCGCCGAGCTGCGCCGTGCGGAACGACGCGTGGACATAGGCCGCGAGCTGCTCCTCCCACTTGAGCTGCGAGCGCGGCTCGACCGCCAGCGCCTTGACCGTCTCGATCGCCGTCACCGTCTCGACGAGAAAGGCCTGGTTGACGGCGCCGCGGTGGAACTTCTCCTCGATGCGCGCGCGCAGCGCCGGCGTCACCACCACCGCGAGCCCGACATAGAACGGCAGCGCGGCGAGGACGATCATCGTCAGCGTCGGGCTGAACATCCACATGACCGCGAAGAAGACGACGGTGAAGGCGAGGTCGATCACCAGCGTCAGCGTCGAGCCGGTCAGGAAGTCCCGGATGGTCTCCAGCTCGCGCACGCGGGCGACGGAGTCGCCCACCCGCCGCGCCTGGAAATACCCCAGCGGCAGCGCGAGAAGATGCCGGAAGAGCTTGGCCCCGAGCTCCACGTCGACGCGGTTCGTCGTGTGGGAGAACAGATAGGTTCTCAGGATCGTCAGAATCACCTCGAACACGCCGATGGCGCAGAGGGCGACGACCAGCACGTCCAGCGTCGTCAGGCCGTGATGCACCAGCACCTTGTCGATGACGACCTGGAACACGAGCGGCGTCGCCAGCGCGAGAAGCTGGATGAAGAAGGAGGCGAGGATGACCTCGCCGAACAGCTTGCGGTACTTCAGGAGCGCCGGCACGAACCAGCCGACGCCGAACAGCCCGCCCGTATCGCGGTCCGCGAGCCGGCGCGCGGTCAGCACCAGCTGGCCGGTCCACATCGCGTCGAGCTCCTGGCGGTCGACGCGGCGCGGCGCGTCGCCCGCGGCCGTCTGGATCAGGGCGGCGTCCTCGCGCACGCCGGCGAGCAGGAAGAACCCGCCGCCGCGCTCCTGCGCGATCGCCGGAAGCGGCGTGCCGGCGAGACCCTTCCAGTCGCGGCGCACGGTCCGGGCCTTCAAGCCGAGACGCCGCGCGGCGCGCACAAGGCAGGCGGCGTCCATCGGCCGCCCGGGATGGGCGAACAGGCGCCGCAGCCGCTCGGGGTCTCCCGGCATTCCGTAGAGCATCAGAAGCCGAGCGAGGCACGCGGCGCCGGGGTCCGGAGCGGTCCCGGCATCCGGCGGCACGTCGCGAAAGGCCGCGTCGTCGACGGCGGCGTCCGCGCGCCCGCCAAGCCGCCCGATCGGCCGCGCGCCGCCGGGCTTTCTTTCGACCGCCATCCGGTCAGGCCACGAACTGCGACGGCTGCCAGCTCGCCGCCAGCGTCCGCGACAGTTCGGGATCCTCGCGCAGGCCGCTCACCACGTCAGCCTCGGCCCCGTACTCGACGCGCCATGCGGCCATGGCGTCCACAAGCCGCGTCACGCCTGTCTGGTCGAGCGACATGATCTCCGCCGAGCCGTCCTTTGCGCTGCGGGCGACGGTGACAAGTTCGCCCTCGGGGCCGTCCTGCGCATTGAAGCGTGCGAAGAAGTCCCGCGCGATCACGCGGCCGACGCCGCCGTCGCTGAAGAGGTCGAGCTGCAGGTCGTCGCCGACCATGCTGTACCCGATCCGATCCGCACCCAGGCCCGTCTGCGTCAGGTCGATCCGGTCGCGCTCGCGCCGCGCGGAGGTGAAGTCCTCGATGACGACCGAGACGGGTCCGGCGCCGATGACGAAGCGGTCGTTGCCGGCCCCGCCGCGCAGCGTGTCGGTCGGCGCGGCGCCGATCGCGGCCGCGGGGTCGACGCCGGGCGCGTCGCCGCCTGCGAGGGTGTCGTTCCCCGCCCCGCCCTCGAGGAGATCGCCGCCGAAGCCGCCGAGGAGCCAGTCGTCGCCGTCCCCGCCGCGCAGCGTGTCGTCTCCGGCGCCGGCGACCACTGCCTCCACCCCGGCGATCGCGACCTCATCGCCCTGACCCGCGCCCGCGCCGTCGCGGCGCCCGCCGCCGGCTCCGAGATCGACGAACCACGCCGCATCGCCGGTCAGCTCCAGAACGTCGTAGCCGGCGCCGCCGTCGGCGCGCGCGTCGTCGGCGTCAACGACAAGCCGGTCGTCGCCGGCGCCGCCCGACAGCCTGTCCCTGCCCGCGCCCCCGCCGATCGTGTTGCCGCCGCCCTCGCCCGCGAGGCTGTCGTCGCCGGCGCCGCCGACCAGCGCCTCGAAGCCCAGCAGGCTGTCGGTCTCGACGCGCCCATCGGCGTAGCGCGCCGTGGCGAGCCCGGTCGCGAGGCTCGCGCTCACGGTCGCGCCGACCAGATCGCTGAAGTTGGCGGCGTCGAACCCTTCGCCGCCGTCCAGCGCGTCGTCGCCTGCGCCGCCGAACGCGACGTCGTCGCCCTTGCCTCCCCTGACGACGTCCGCCCCGGCGTCGCCGGCGAGTTGGTCGTCGCCCTCGCCGCCGTCCAGCGTGTCGCCGCCGTCGCCGCCTTCAAGGATGTCTTCGCCGAGCCCGCCCCTCAGCCTGTCGTTCCCCGCGCCGCCATAGAGCCCGTCGTCGCCTTCCATGCCGTCGAGAGCGTCGTTCCCGGCGAGGCCTTCCAGCACGTCGTTGGCCAGCGTGCCGAGCAGCGCGTCGGCGCCGACGCCGCCGGCGACCCTCAGCCCGACACCCTGCTGAATCCTGAGCTGCTCCTGCTTCGTGCCCGCGATCGCGCCGGTCCTGACCGCGCCGTCGGCGCGCCAGCCGGCGCCGTCGCGCTGCGCGATCCAGGCGGCCGTCCAGTCGCCGCCATTGTCCTGCGCAGCGCGGATCATCGCCTCTACGCCCGATTTCGTGAGGTAGGCGTGATGGCTGAAGTCGTGCGTGGTCTCGGTATGGATGGCGTTGCGGTTGTCCTGTTCGGCGGCGGCGATCTCGGCCTCGTGCTCGGCGAGCCAGGGCGTCCTTACGGCCGCCTCGAAGTCATCCGACCAGATCGACAGCACGATCTGCAGCGCGCGGCCCCCGCCAGTCGCGAAGTAGTCGAGCACCGTCACCTCGTTCATGCGGTCGTCACCCAGCGGGGCGGCGGCGTCCGCGAAGGAGACGTGATCCTCGTAGCGGACCTTCAGGTCGTTCCCGACCCTGACGAACTGGACGGGCTTCTCGATCACGTCGACGCTGTAGTCCGCCACGCCGATGCGCTCGCCGATGATGAGCCGGTCCTCGGTCTCGTGGCCGAAGCCGATCCGGGCGCCGCCGGCCTCCTCGATCACGCTGTCGATCAGCCCGTAACCCGCAATGTAGGTGTCGCGGTCCGACGCGCCCCCGTTGCCGCCCCAGGCCCGCGTCCCGCGACCGCGCATCAGGATCGTGTCGTCGCTGCGGTTGTCCAGACCGATCTGGTCGAGCCGCTTGTCGCCAAGCAGGTCTCCGCCCTCGCTGTCTCGGTTGAAGGCGATGAAGTCGTCTTCGCTGTTGCCGAATATCGTGCCGCCGCCGATCTCGTAGAAACCCTTGCCGCCGGGCGAGATCGTGACCGAAGCTGAACCGAAGTTATAGATCAGGTTCTTGCTGCCCTCGCCGCCAAGAACGTAGTAGTTCTGATCTGCTCCGACTGC
This sequence comes from uncultured Rhodobacterales bacterium, assembly GCA_964352995.1. Taxonomy (GTDB): domain Bacteria; phylum Pseudomonadota; class Alphaproteobacteria; order Rhodobacterales; family Rhodobacteraceae; genus Rubrimonas. Next base: position 1,980 of record CAYGUQ010000128.1, on the reverse strand, counting down.
AAAAACGACGTTACTGCCAGCGAGGTAGATGGAATTCTTGGATCCCATCACGAAAATCGTGTTGAAGCCCCCGCCGCCGCGCGCCTTGGTCTTGCTGCCATAGACGACGATGGTGTCGTTGCCGCGGCCCGTGCGGATGTCGTTCTTGTCCGCGAAGGACATCACCGTATTGTCGCCGTCGATGTCGTGTATGACGTTGTGCATCCCGATCGTCACGAGGACGTCGTCGCCCTGATTGCCGGAGAGGTAGTTGTACTTGCCGATCGACGCGACGAAGTCGTCGCCCTCGCCGGCGAACGCCTTCGACACCATGCCGGCGCTCACCATGATGTCGTCGCCATGGCCGCCGAACTGAAAGTTGGCGTCGCCGATGGCGATCATCACGTCGCCGTCGCTCCCGCGCTCCTTGAGCGACTCGAAGGTCGCGAGAAGATTGTCGATCGATCCGCCCTCGCCGACGCCCACCAGCTCGTCGAAATTGTCGAAGAGCACCGACAGCGAGTGGAAGCTCGGAATGGCGGGGATCACCGGGAAGCCTCCGGGGGGCGCGCCGAAGGCGGCCGCGAAGCGCTCGGTCGTATTCTCGCCTTCGGTCGAAGTCTCGCCTGAAACGAGGTAGTCCTCGCTACTCTCGGCGAAGAAGTTCGAGTGCGCCGCCGCGGTATCGAGACCCGGGATGCTGTTGTCGCCCATCAGGGCGGCGGGGCCGGCGGTCAGGAAGAGCGAACCAGGGGAGCCGAACAGACTGGTCGGAATCTTGTACTCCGCCCAGAAGATCCGCATCATGTAGAGCTTGAACTGCTCCATGTCGGTGGTGGAGGTGTCGAGCACGCCCTCCTCGTCATACTGCACGCCGAACAGCACGCCGAACGACTCGTAGGGTATGGTGCCGCCGACGTCGATGGACACCTGAATGAAGTCAAGGAAATCGACGAGAGGATTGAGCGCGCCGCGTATCGTCCCTCGCGAGGTGTATTTTACCTTTTCCTCGCCGTTGTCGTCGTAGGTGACCTTCTTGTTGGCGACCGCGCCCAGAAACTCGTTGAGCGAGATGGCCTGGCTGTTCGCCGGAAACAACGATGCAAGCGACATGTCGACGATGCTCGTGATCGTATCGCCGAAGACGACGTTCGCACCGCCCATGGTGACGATAACGTCAGAACCGCGCCCCGCCACGATGAAGTTTCCGGACGTCTTCATCGACTTCGCAATGATGCTCCACTTGTCGCCGACGCTCTCGACGATGTCCTGACCTATTTCCGAGTTTTCCGTTTCGAGGTCGCGGGCTGTGGAGTACTTCTTCTTGTATTTTGCGAAAGGCGTGTCCTTGGAATTGATCTTGTATTTCGTGTCGCCATTCGCATCCACACCGTCCTCGACCTTCTCGGTGCCGGGAAAGATGTAGGACAGGATGCTGTTCGGCTGGGAGCCTTGCGTACGCTTCTGGAACTCGGAGCCGGCGAGGCTCTTCTCGCCGAAGGGTGAACGCTTCCACGGGCCGTAGGACGCGCCGTTCCAGCTCGCGCCGTCATGCGCGCGCGAGGCGGGGAAGAAACCCACCGTGGCGTAGCCGCCCAGCTGCTTGAGATAGGTCAGCGGCAGGTTGATCTTGAAGACGTTGCCGAGTTCGGCGATCAGGGTTCCAGGGCTGTTGATCTCCGTGAGCGGAATGCGCTTCGGCTCCTCTGACGCTGCGTCGCCGCCAGTCTGCCCCTCGCCGCCCGTGGCGCCTCCCTCGTTCTTGCGCGTGTACCAAGGCGTCGGTTTCTTGGCGAAGCTGATGAGCAGGTCGCTCGAATAGCCGTGCTCGTAGACGATGTTGGCGCGGCCGAGCAGCAGCTTTGCGCCGTGCAGGTTCGGCCCGCCGTCGTCGCCCGCCTGGAAATGATCGCTGAGCAACGCGTTCGCGCCGCCGACGCGCACCGAGAAGTTGCCCTTTCCGGCGATCACCGCGATCTCGTTGCCGTCGCCGATCTTCAC
>CAYGUQ010000127.1:0-9381 GCA_964352995.1 uncultured Rhodobacterales bacterium | reverse complement strand
CCGGACAGGCCGAGCCTGAGCGCGTCGTCGCGGCGGGGCAGGGCGGCGAGCAGCGGCTGCGCCGCGTCGCGATCCGCCGAGCGGGTCGATTCGACGAGCGTGATCGCTCGCGCGAGCGCCCGCCGCTCGCCGGCCGCGACCCGCCCGGCGAGCGCGACCGGGTCGCCGGCCCGCGACGCCGCTTGTGACATCTCGCTCATTTGCGCAACGGCCCGCCCGCGCCCACATCCAGAAAACGCCCCACTGATAGTGGAACGTCGCCCCGCCGCAACCGCGCGGGACAGCAGAGGACGGGAGAACAACCGGATGACGGCAGCCCTGCGCGCCGCCCTGGCGCTCGCCATCTGCGCCGCTGCGCCGGTCTCGGCGCAGGCGCCTGCGCCGGGGTCGGACGCGTCCGCGCCCTTCGAGGCGTCCTACGAGGTGTTCATCGGCGGCCTGAAGATCGGCGCGCTGACCCTCGACGTCGAGCGCGGCGGCGCGCGCTACGCCGCGAGCGCGCGGATGGAGGCGGCGGGGCTGGCGAGCTGGCTCTTCCCCGGCGCCGCGGAGGCCGAGGCGTTCGGCGCCGAGACGCCGCAGGGGCTGGCGCCGGAGGCGTTCGTCGCGGACGGCCGCTTCGGGGACGCCGCCCAGCGCGTCGAGATGGAATTCGGCGCCTCGGGCCTCGCGCTGGAGGCCGAGCCGCCGCTGCGCCGGCGCGACTACGACGCCGACCTCGCGGCGATGGGCGACGCGCTCGACCCGCTCAGCGCCGCCGTCGCCGCGCTGGCGCCCGCTCCGGCGGCGGCGGCGTGCGACCGGACGCTGAGCGTCTTCGACAGCCGGCGCCGGTTCGACCTCGCGCTCGGCCCGGCGTTCGAGAGCGGCGGCACGCTGCGCTGCGAGGGCCGCTTCAGGCGCGTCGCCGGCTACAAGGACAAGCATCTCAGGCAGCCCGACCACCCCTTCACCGCATGGTTCTCGGTGAAGGGCGGCGCCGCGACCCTCATGCGGGCCCAGGCGCCGACCGACTTCGGCTATGCGGTCGCAGTGCGCCGCAGCGCGACGGGGCTTTGACGAAGCTCCGGGCTCCGAAGCCGCTCAGTAGGTCGCGCGGCCGCCGCTGAGGTCGAAGACGCCGCCGGTGGTGAAGCTGTTCTCCGCCGAGCAGAGCCAGACGATCATGGCGGCGACCTCGTCCACCGTCACGAAGCGCCCGCGGGGGATCTTCGACAGCATGAAGGCGATGTGCTCCTCGGTCATCTGGTCGAAGATCGCGGTCTTCGCGGCGGCGGGGGTGACGCAGTTCACCGCGACGTCCTTGCCAGCGAGCTCCTTGCCGAGCGACTTGGTGAGCGCGATCACGCCGGCCTTGGCGGCGGAGTAGGCGCTGGCGTTGGGGTTGCCCTCCTTGCCCGCCACCGAGGCGACGTTGACGACGCGGCCGTAGCCGCGCGCCGCCATGCCCGGCGTCAGCGCCTTGAGGCAGTAGAAGACGGCGTTGAGGTCGACGTCGATCACGCGCCGCCAGTCCTCCGGCGCATAGTCGGCGACGGGCATGTTCGGCCCCGCGATGCCGGCGTTGCAGACCAGCACGTCGACGCCGCCGAGTTCGGCCTCGCTGCGGGCGGCGGCGGACTTCACCGCGTCCCAGTCGGTGAGCTCCACCTGCACGAAGCCGCACCCGATCGCCTGGGCTGCGGCCTCGGCGAGCCCGCGCTCGCGGTCCCAGATCAGCACCTTGGCGCCCGAGGCGACCATGCGCTCGGTCACGGCCCGCCCGATGCCCTGCGCGCCGCCGGTCACGACCGCGCGGCGGCCCTCAAGATCGATCCTGTTCATTGTCTTCTCCCCCCTGTCTGTCGGCGCGCCACTCTGGCGAAGCCGGGCCGGGGAGAGAAGGGGGCGCCGCCTCAGCGCGCGACGCAGAAGGAGCGCGTCATCTCGCGCCGCGTGTTGACGGGAACGGTCACGTTGGCGTTCGGCGCGAAGGCGCGCAGGATCGTGCGCTCGGTCGCGCCGTAGAAGATCGTGTAGCCGCAGACGTCGGGAAGGGCCGTGTCCGGCAGCGACTGGGCGGTCGCGACGGCGGTATAGGCGGCCGAGAGATTGAACGCCGTCGCGAGCGGGACGGCGTTGGAGCCCGGCGGCTGCGTGCCGGTCGCGGTGAGGTCGAGCCGCCCGCCGTCGAAGCGCTGCGACAGCGCCGGCGTCGATGCCACCGCGTGCCGGCCCACGACGTAGCCGCCGCTCCAGCTCAGATCGTAGGCGAGGAAGTGGTCGTCGAAGGCGCGGCCCTGCAGGTCGAGCGTGACGTCGGCGCCCTCGCCCTCGATGGTGCACTGGTCGCCGATGGGCGATGCGCCGCCGGCGAGATAGATGTCGAACCACATGTCGCCGGTGGCCGGGCTCAGCAGGTTGTTCGGCAGGTCGATGCGCTCGTTGTCGATGCGCACCTTGACGACGTTGCTGATGAAGGTCGGCCCGCCGCCGCCGACCGGGCGCATCTTCACCCGGATCAGCACGTCGCCGACCGAGGGGCCGCCGGGCGCCGCGTCGTCGTCCACCGGGAAGGAGACGGCGCTGTCCCACACCGCCAGCGCCGGGCCGTGGCCGTAGCCGCAGGGCGCGACGTGCCATTTCGAGTACTCCGACACCGCGAACCAGCCGTCGGCGTCGGAGGCGTAGACGTCGTTGGCGCCCGGCGGGCAGGGCGAGGCCGGCATCGGCCGCACGATGCGCCGCCACGCTGCGCCGGAGGAGAAGTTGGTCTCCGGATGCGCCGCGACCTTCTGCATCGGCGTGTCGAAGCCGCCGCCGTCGTCGATCTCGACGCGATACTCGTAGTTGGCGAAGTCGGGGCAGTTCGCCGCGTCGGGCAGCGAGCCGACGATGCGGATGTCGCCGCCGAAGGGCCGGTCGTCGACCACCGTCTTGCCGTCGCCGGCGATGGGGCTGGCGTCGATGTCGCCGACGGCGACGTCGCTGATCCCGGTGATCCCCGGCGCGACGCAGTCGGCGACGCGGCCGGCGTGCAGGTGCAGCGCGTCGAGCCCCATGTCGAAGCTGCGCGGCTTGAAGTCCCCGATGAGGTCGATGTTGCGCAGGTGGAGGTTCGGCCCCGGCGACAGGACGTCGCCGTCCGTGAAGGTGGTGCGGCCGCGTCCGACGATTTCCGACGAGAGCAGCTCGATCACCGTGTTCTCCAGCGGGTCGAGCCCCATCGTGTAGGCGTCGAGCCCATAATCCACGCCGCGGTCCGGGACGCCCGCCGGCAGCATGGCGAAGAGCCCCGTCTGCGGCCGCACGATCGCGCCGGTGCGCGCCGAGAGCAGGTCGCCGTCGAGAAAGAGCGGCTTGTCCCGCTCCGGCGCCGTGCCCTCGGTCGAGAACCAGACGTCGACGTCGAAGGCCTCGAACAGCTCCAGCAGCAGGCCGGGGTTCTGAACGAACGCGCCCCGTCCCGCGGCGCGCGCGCGCTCGGCGAAGCCGCGGATGCTCTCCGGCTCGCCCACGATCTGCAGCGCGTCGAGGCCGAGGTCGAGGCTGCGGCGCACGTCGAAGCGCTGCAGCAGCGCGACGTTGGGGATCGCCGCGCCGGTGTCGAACAGCAGGTCGCCGGCGGTGAACTGGCCGCCGTTGGGGCTGTCGAGCTCGGTGGAGAAGGCGATGAGGGAGGGCTCGCTCTCGGCGTCCTTGCGCACGGCGTGGACGGCGTCGAGCCCGAGGTCGACGCCCTCGATGTCGAACTGTCGAATGAGGTCCGCGTTGCGGCGGCACACGGCGGCGGCGCCCGAAGGCGCGCGCGCCAGCAGGTCGCCGTCGGAGATCACCGGGCCGTCGGGCGGCGGGTTGAACGCCTGGAAATCCTCGGACGTGGAGTACAGCAGGCCGACGCAGGATCGGGCGTCGTCCTGGGCGATGGCGAGGGATGGCGCCGCAGTCTGCGCGAGGGCGAATGCCGCCGCGCACGCGAACAGACGCCGGCTGAGGCCGGGCATGGCGTGCTCCTTCTCGATGACGAGTCGCGGGGAGCCGTCACGGCTTCCCTAGCGTCACCCTAGGCCATCGGCGCGCGGCGGTGACGTCGCGCGGATGCACGAGACGCGGGTGAAGGGGCGCCTCTTGACCGGGCGCCTCCGCCCAAGGCTTAATCGATTTAGAGACGCGGGATTTCCCGCGCCCATCCTTTCGCCGGAGCAATACGCATGGCGCGCGACCGTCGCTTCCGCAGCCAGGAATGGTTCGACAATCCCGACAATCCGGGCATGACGGCGCTCTATGTCGAGCGCTACCAGAACCACGGCTACACGCGCGAGGAGCTGCAGACCGGCCGCCCGATGATCGGCATCGCGCAGACCGGCAGCGACCTCGCGCCCTGCAACAAGATCCACGTCTTTCTCGCCGAGCGCATGAAGATGGGGATCAGGGACGCAGGCGGCGTGCCCATCGAGTTCCCGGTGCATCCCATCCAGGAGACCGGCAAGCGGCCTACGGCGGCGCTCGACCGCAACCTCGCCTACCTGGGGCTGGTGGAGGTGCTGCACGGCTACCCCATCGACGGCGTGATCCTGACCACCGGTTGCGACAAGACGACGCCGGCGATGCTGATGGGCGCCGCCACGGTCGACCTGCCGGCGATCTGCCTCAATGGCGGGCCGATGCTCGACGGCTGGTGGAAGGGCCGTCTGGCGGGTTCCGGGACCATCGTCTGGGAAAGCCGCCGGCTGCTCTCGGAGGGCGTGATCGACTACCCCGAGTTCATGCAGCGGGTGTGCGCCTCCGCCCCCTCGCTCGGCCACTGCAACACCATGGGCACGGCCTCCACCATGAACGCGCTCGCCGAGGCGCTGGGCATGATGCTGCCGGGCACGGCGCAGATCCCCGCGCCCTACAAGGAGCGGATGGACGCCGCCTATCACACAGGCCGCCGCATCGTGGAGATGGTGCGGGAGGATCTCCGCCCCTCGCAGATCATCACCCGCAAGGCGGTCGAGAACGCCATCATGGTGAACACCGCCATCGGCGGCTCGACCAACGCGCCGCCGCACATCGCCGCCATCGCGCGCCATGCCGGCGTCGAGATCAGCATCTGCGACTGGCAGGCGATCGGCTACGACCTGCCGCTGCTGGTCAACATGCAGCCTGCGGGCAGCCATCTCGGCGAGGGCTTCCACCGCGCCGGCGGCGTGGCGGCGGTGATGGGCGAGATGCGCGCGGCGGGCCTGCTGCACGGCGACGCGCTGACCGTGACGGGCCGCACCGTGGCGGAGAATGTCGACGAGCGCCGCTCGACCGACCGCGAGGTCATCCGCCCCGTCGCCGAGCCGCTGCGCGAGAAGGCGGGCTTCCTGGTGCTGACCGGCAACCTCTTCGAGAGCGCGCTGATGAAGACCTCGGTGATCTCGCAGGACTTCCGGTCGCGCTACCTCCAGCACCCCGGAGCGGAGGGCGTCCACGAGGCGCGCGCCATCGTGTTCGAGGGGCCGGAGGACTACCACCACCGCATCAACGACCCGTCGCTGCAGATCGCGGCCGACTGCATGCTGTTCGTCCGCGGCGTCGGGCCGGTGGGCTATCCCGGCTCGGCCGAGGTCGTGAACATGCAGCCGCCGGACGCGCTGCTGCAGATGGGCGTGAACCATCTGCCGACGGTCGGCGACGGGCGGCAGTCGGGCACCTCGGAGTCGCCCTCCATCCTGAACGCCTCGCCCGAGGCCGCCATCGGCGGGGGGCTCGCCTTCATCCGCACGGGCGACCGCGTGAAGCTCGACCTGAACGCCGGGCGGCTCGATCTGCTGGTGGACGAGGCGGAGCTGGAGGCGCGGCGCGCGGCGTGGTCGCCGCCGGACCTCAAGAACCAGACGCCGTGGCAGGAGCTCTACCGCGCCCATGTCGGCCAGCTTTCCGACGGCGGGTGCCTGGAGTTCGCCACCGCCTATCGTCGTGCGGCGGAGGCCCTGCCGCGCGACAATCACTGACGGCGCGCGTGGCCTTCGCCGTCCGCAGGCTCGGCGCGCAGGACGTCGCCCCGGCGCGCGACTGGCTGCGCATGTTCGGCCGCGTCTTCGACGAGCCGGAGAACTACGCCGGCGCGCAGCCGGACGACGCCTACCTCGCCGCGCTGCTCGGCGACGCGGGCTTCCTCGCGCTGGCGGCGGAGGCGGAGGGGGCCGTGATCGGCGGCCTAGCGGCCTATGTGCTGCGCAAGTTCGAGCAGCCGCGCGCCGAGGTCTTCGTCTACGACCTCGCCGTGGAGGCGCGCTGGCGCCGGCGCGGCGTCGCGACGGCCCTGCTTGAGGAGACGCAGGCGACGGCGGCGGATGTCGGCGCGCATGTGGTCTTCATTCAGGCCGACCGGGGCGACGAACCGGCCGACGCGCTCTATTCGAGGCTAGGCCGCCGCGAGGAGGCGCTGCACTTCGACCTGCCGCCGCGCCCGCGCAGGGATGCGGGCCGCGCCGGCCCGACGCGGGGCCAGATCGGATAATCGGGGTCTTGCGTCGGCCGCCGCGCCGCGCGAGGCAGGCGCAAGAGACGCCAGAGGGGGAGAAACGACCATGAAACTGCTGCGCTTCGGAGAGGCCGGCGCCGAAAAGCCGGGAATGCTCGACGCCGAGGGCCGCATCCGCGACCTTTCGGGTCGCTGCGCCGACTTCAACGGCGAAGGCGTGTCGCTCGCCGCCATCGAGGCCATCCGCGCCATCGACCCCTCCAGCCTGCCGCTGGTCGAGGGCTCGCCGCGGATCGGCCCCTGCGTGGCGGATACGCCGAACTTCTGGTGCATCGGGCTGAACTACGCGCGCCACGCCGCCGAGACGGGCGCGAAGCCGCCCGCCGAGCCGATCCTGTTCAACAAGGCGACCTCGACCATCGCCGGCCCGAACGATCCGGTGACGATCCCGAAGGACAGCGTGAAGTCGGACTGGGAGGTCGAGCTCGGCGTCGTCATCGGCGCGCCCTGCAGCCATGTGTCCGAGGCCGACGCGCTGAAGCACGTCGCCGGCTACTGCGTGATCAACGACCTCTCCGAGCGCGAATGGCAGATCGAGAAGGGCGGCCAGTGGGTCAAGGGCAAGTCCGCGCCCGGCTTCGCGCCTCTCGGGCCGTGGCTCGTCACCGCCGACGAGATCGCCGACCCGCAGAACCTGCCGCTATGGCTGGAGCTGAACGGGCGCAAGGTGCAGGACAGCAGCACCTCCGACATGATCTTCGGCGTCGCCCACATCGTCAGCTACATGAGCCGGTTCATGACGCTGCGCACCGGGGACGTCATCGCCACCGGCACGCCCGAGGGCGTGGGCATGGGCATGAAGCCGCAGGTCTTCCTCAAGCCGGGCGACACGATGAAGCTCGGCATCGCGGGCCTCGGCGAGCAGGCGCAGGTCGCGAAGGCGTTCGGCTGATGCGCGCGCTGATCCTCGGCGGCGGCGGCTTTCTGGGCCGCAAGCTCGCCGGCGCGCTCGCGGCGCGGGGAAGTCTCCGCGGCGCGGCGCTCACGCGGCTGGCGCAGGTCGATCTGGCGGCGCCCGAGCCGGTCTCCGGCGCCGAGGGTCTGGCGCTCGACATCACCGACCGCGCCGCGGCCGCGGCGCTGCTGGGGCAGGGGTGGGACGCGGTCTTCCACCTCGCCGCGGTGGTCTCCGGCCAGGCCGAGGCGGAGCTGGAGACGGGCCTTTCGGTGAACCTGCAGGGCTCGCTGAACGTGCTGGAGGGCGCGCGCGCCGCCGGCGGCGCGCCCGTTCTCGTGTTCGCCTCCTCCGTGGCGGTCTATGGCGGCGACGTTCCCGACCCGCTGCACGACTTCGTCGCGCTCCAGCCGCAGACCTCCTACGGCGCGCAGAAGGCGGCGGTTGAGCTGCTCGTGAGCGACTACGCCCGCCGCGGGCTGATCGACGGGCGCTCGGTGCGCCTGCCGACCGTGACGGTCCGGCCGGGAAAACCCAACGCGGCGGCGTCCTCCTTCATGTCGTCGATCTTCCGCGAGCCTTTGCAGGGCCAGGCGGCGAACTGCCCGGTGGGCGAGGACTACCCGATCTGGCACTGCTCGCCGCGCGTCGTGATCCGCAACCTGATCCACGCCGCCGAGGTCGACGGCGCCGCGCTGGGCGCGACCCGCGCCTTCGCCCTTCCGGGGCGGCGCGACACCGTGGGGGAGATGATCGCGGCGATGACGCGCGTGGCGGGGCCGGAGGCCGCGACGCGCATCACCTGGGAGCGCGACCCGGTGATCGAGCGCATCGTCATGGGCTGGCGCGCCGGGCTCCAGCCCGACCACGCGCTGCGCCTCGGCTTCGTGGCCGACGCCAGCTTCGAGGACAACATCCGCGGGTTCCTCGAGGACGACATCGCGGCGTGACCGACGGCCGCGCGCAGCCCCCTGCGCAATGGGGGCTGCGCGCGTCGATCAAGGCTCAGGCGGAGACGAAGAGGTCCTCGGCGTGGATGGTCAGCCCCACGCCGTCGAGCTGAACCACGCCCGCCCGCAGCACGCGCGTCTCGACGAGCGCGGCGTTCTCGGACCTCGGGCCCGTGGCGCGGCTGTGCTGGATCAGCAGCCTGCGCTCGACGTCCACCAGCAGATAGTGCCGCACGCTGGGCAGGCTGAAGTAGTCGGAGAGCTTGCGCGCGGTGTCGACCGAGATCTGGAGCGGGCTGAGCACGTCGCAGATGACGACGGGCGCGTCGGCCTGCACGCCGAGCTCCCCCATCCCGCCGCCGCTCAGCAGCGCCACGTCGGCGGGATAGACCGTGGTCGCGTTCACGACGATGGGCGAGCCGTCGGCCAGCACGGTGCCGGGCGCGCCGGAGAGGCGCATGGCGGTGCGCAGGGCGATGGCGACGTCCTCGCGCGCGCGCAGCGCGGCGAGCGTGTGGGCGCCGATCGCCACGACGCACCCGTCCACAAGCGCGTGGCGGCGCACCTCGGGCTGGCTGATGGCCCAGTCGATGAATTCGGGCGCAGTCGTTCTCGCGTTGGGGCGCATGGTGCCCTCCATAGCTGGTGGGGCCTAAAGAAGGATCTTGTTGCGCGCGCGCGTGCGCGGGGACTCGTCGGGCGCGCGGCGTCCGCACCCCGACGCCCTGCGCATGCGCAGCGTCAGGCCCGAGATCGCCCGCATTCCGCCCAACAGAACGAAACAGATGACAAGATAGGCTACGCACACCGACGCTGCGATCAAGAACAGTGCGGCGGCGTCCAAGTCGAGCGCCATGATTTCCGGTCTCCTGCGGGCGCGAGCGACTCGCTGTCCTTGGAGAGACAGTGCCGCCATTCTCGCCCGCAGGCTGTAGGATTTCTCACAAATGCCGCGTTAAGAGCGGCGCAGTCGCAAAAAATGTCGGTAGAAAAGCGTCGTGGCTCAGGCTGCGCGCGCCGCGGCCGGGGCGCGCGCAGCC
>CAYGUQ010000126.1:0-9440 GCA_964352995.1 uncultured Rhodobacterales bacterium | reverse complement strand
CCGTGCAGCATCGCGTCGGCAACCAGAAGGGCCTCGCCGACATGCCGGGCGTCACCATCGTCGGCGGCGTCGACAATCCCCGGCGCGAGGGCCTCGTCTCGCTCGCGGTGGCGGGCAGGGAGGCGCCCGAAGTCGTCGCCGCGCTGCGCGACCGCGGCGTGCGCACCCACACCCGGAAGGCCGATCACTACTCGGGCAACATCCTCGACCCGATGGGGCTGGCCACCTGCGTCCGCGTCTCGATGTGCCACTACAACACCGAGGCCGAGGTCGCCCAGTTCCTAGCGGCGATGCGCGAGATCACGGAAGGCGCGGCGGCGGCCTGAGCTGGCTCCTAAAGCGCCGCGCGGGCGCGCAGGTCGGCCAGCAGGGCGGGGGGCAGCGTCAGGCCGTCGCGCCGCGCCGCCCTCAGCGCCGCGATCGCGCGGTCTCCCGGCATCCGGATCGGACCCGCCCCTTGCCGGCGCGGCGTCTCGCCGAGGGTGGCGCGAACCGACGCCATCCGCTCGCCGAGCGCCTGCGGCGCCATCAGCGCGCAGGCGTCGACGAGCAGGAACAGGTGGCCGAGGTCCTGCCGCGCGCCGGGCGCGTTCACCGCGTCGGGCCCCTCCCAGGCGAGCTTTCCGCCGGACAGCCCGGCCGCCAGCAGGTCGAGCATCAGCGACAGCGTCGCGCCCTTGTCGCCGCCGATGGCGAGCAGCACGCCGGAGAGCGCGGCGCGCGGGTCCGTCGTCGGCTCGCCCTGCGCGTCGATGGCCCAGCCGTTCGGGATCGCCTCGCCGGCCGCGGCCGCCTTGCGGATGCGCGCCCGCGCGGCGACGGAGAGCGCCATGTCGAAGAGCGCATGCGCCCCGGTCGGGTCGGGAACGCCGACGCCGAGCGGCGTGTTGCCGAGGCGCGCCTCGCGCCCGCCCGCAGGGGCGATCATCGGCGAGGTCGTGGTCGTGACGACGGCGGCGAAACCGGCCTCCGCCGCTCGCCAGAGATAGGGCAGGATGGCGCCGAAATGGCTGCCGCCCCTGCAGAAGACGGCTGCGACGCCGGCGCCGCGGGCGGCGGCGACCCCCTCGTCGAGCGCCCGCGCGGCGACGGCCGGGCCGAGCCCGCCGCCGCCGTCGAGCCGGATCAGCGCCGGGGCGAGGACCTCGACGCGCGGCTCCGCAGCGGGGTCTATGCCGCCCGCCGCGATGCGGTCGCAGTACTGTCCGACGCGGATCAGCCCGTGGGTGCCCACGCCCATCGCCTCGCTCATGGCGAGCGCGCCGGCGGCGGCGCGGGCGGGCGCCGCCGCCACGCCCGCCCGTTCGAAGGCGCGGGCGGCGAGGTCTTCGGCGTCGGCGAGGCCGAGGGCCTGCGCAGGGCCGCCCTCGGAAGGCTCCGACGCCATGTTCAGCCGCCGGCCCGCTCGGCCGTCGCCGCAGAGCGCGAACCCGAGCCGAAGCGGTTCATGAGCGGCAGCAGCAGCACCAGCGTCACGGTCACGATGATGATCCAGAGCGACGGCGCGCGGTCCACGAAGATCATGAAGGAGCCGCGCGAGATCGTCAGGGTCTGGCGCAGCGCCTCCTCCGCGAGCGGCCCCAGCACCAGCGCAAGCACGAGCGCGGCGGGCGAGAACCCGTAGAGCCGCATGAAGAAGCCGACGACCCCCGCGGCGAACATCAGATAGAGCTCGATGAAGCTCGCATGGACGCTGAAGGCGCCGATGGCGCAGATCACGACGACGGTGGGGCCGAGGATGCGGTAGGGCACCTTGATGATCTGCACGAAGAGCGGGATGGCGAAGATGCTGATCGCCAGCAGCGCCACGTTGCCCAGATACATCGAGGCGATGAGGCCCCAGGCGAGTTCGGGGTTGTGCTCCATGAAGAGCGGCCCGGGCCGCAGACCCCAGAGCAGGAAGGCCGCCAGCAGCACGGCGGTCGAGGCCGAACCCGGGATGCCGAGCGTCAGCAGCGGGATCATCGCGCCCGACGAGGCCGCATTGTTGGCCGTCTCCGGCGCCACGAGGCCCGCCATCTCGCCATTGCCGAAGTTGTGGCCGTTGCGCGAGATCGAGCGCTCCATCGAGTAGGCCATCAGCGAGGCGATGGTCGCGCCGGCGCCGGGGATGACGCCCACGACGAAGCCGAGGATCGAGCCGCGGACCATCGTCATCCGCGTCGAAAGCCAGTCCTGCGCCGTCGGCCAGAAGCGCGACTCGCGATCGTACTGCACGATCCCGCCGGTGCCGGTCCGGTGCAGGCCGGAGTAGAAGGCGAAGAAGAGCTCCCCGAGGCCGAAGAGCCCGATGGCGACCGGGATGAAGTAGACGCCCCCGATCAGCTCCGCCGAGCCGAAGGTGTAGCGGCCCTGGCCGGTCTCGAGGTCGACGCCGACGGTGCCGAGCGCGAAGCCGATCAGCGCCGAGATGACGCCCAGCTTCCAGTGCGAGCCGATCATGACGATCAGCGTCAGCATCCCCATCACCGCAAGCAGGAAGTACTCCGGCGGGCCGAAGCTGCGCGATACCTGCGCGAACATCGGCGCGAGGATGGTGATGAGGATCACGCCCACGGTGCCGCCCACGAAGGAGGCCGCCGCCTGCATCACCAGCGCCGGCCCGGCGCGGCCGTTCCGGGCGAGCGGGAAGCCGTCGAAGGTGGAGGCCACCGTGGCGCTCTCGCCGGGCGTGTTGAGCAGGATCGAGGTGATCGTCCCGCCATACATCGCGCCGTAGTAGATCGCCGCCAGCATCATGATGGCCCCGGTGGGGTCCATGCCGAAGGTGACCGGAAGCAGGATCGCGAGGCCGGCGGACGGGCCGAAGCCCGGAATGACGCCGACCACCATGCCGACCATCGCCCCGATCAGGAGATAGAGGAGGTTGATCGGCGTCACCGCGACCGAGAACCCCATCATCAGGTCGGAGAAGATTTCCATCGGATTGTGCTCCCTGGGGGCCGCGCTCAGATCGGCAGATCGATGAGCGCGGGAGGCATGTTCGCGTTGAGCAGCCGGTCGAAGAGCAGGTAGACGACGCCGGGCACGATCACGGCGACGAGCCCGTTCGTCATGCGCCGCCCCGGATTCAGCACTGAGAGGGCGAGCAGCAGGAACAGGAAGGTCGCCACGAAGCTGCCGAAGAGCCGCAGGAGCACGGCGTAGCCGAGCGCGAGCGCGATCAGCGCCGCCACGTCGCGCCACTGCTCGAAGGCGCCGCCGGGCCCGCGTTCGGCGCGCAGTTCGTCGACGAGGGCCCACAGCGTCATGACGACCGCCGCGACCCCGATGATGCGCGGAAAGAAGCCCGGCCCGAGCCGCCCCGTGCGCGACAGGAAGCTGAGGTCCGCGAACGCCACGTAGCTGTAGAGGATAGCGCCGGCGAGAATGACGACGAAGAAGGCGATGCGCATGAAGTGCGCTCCCATGCGTGAGGGACCGAACGCGCTGCGGCGTCCGGCCCCTTGAGTGCTGCTGATCGCGTTACTGGATCGCGCCGACCGAGCGCAGAACCTCGCCGAAGCCGTTCTTGGTCCTGCCAAGGAACGCGCCGAACTCGTCGCCGTAGATGACGGTGGGCGTCAGCGTGTTGCTGCGGATGTACTCGCGCCATTCGGGCGTCTCGACGACCTTCTTCATGGTCTCGATCCACCACGCCTGGGCCTCGGCGGGGGCGTCGGGCGGCAGGATGAGGCCGCGCGGCATCGACACGCCGATGTCGTAGCCCAGATCGCCCATGGTCGGCACGCCGGCGAGCGCCTCGGGGACGTTCTGGCCGGAGAAGACGAGTGGGCGGAGGTCGCCGGATTCGATGAGGCCGAGGATCTCGCCGGGGTTGCCGACCATGGCGTCGAGCGCGTTGGAGAGCAGCGCCGTGGTCTGCTCCGACATCGAGTTGAACGACACGTAGTCGAATTCGAAGCCGGCCTTCTGCGCGAACAGCGTCGGCACGATGAAGTCGACGTTGACCGTACCGGTGCCGCCGATGTTCATCGGGTTCGCCTTGGCGTGCTCGATGAACTGCTCGATGTTCTGGATTTCGCTGTCGCGGTTCACGACCAGCACCAGATCGTCGGTGGCGAGCAGGGCGACGGGCGTGAAGTCCTCCGGCTGCCAGGGCGTGTCGGCCTGCAGCGGCGTGGTCACGAAGCTGCCCGAGGTGGTGGAGATGCCGTAGGCGTCGCCCGACTGGGCGTAGAGATAGCCCCAGCCCACCGCGCCGGAGCCGCCGGCGCGGTTCTCGGCCTGGATGTCGCCCGGATAGAGGTCGTACTTCGTCAGAATGTCGATGATGCTGCGCGCCATGATGTCGTTGCCGCCGCCGGGGCCGAAGGCGATCGTCCAGTCGAGCGTCTCGTCGGCCGAGGGGTAGTTCTGCGCGACCGCAGGCGATGCGAGCGCAAGCGCCGCGGCGACGGCGCCGGCCTGAAGCCGCTTGCGCGTGAAGATCGTTCCGAAGTCCATGTCATCCTCCCTGGTGGTGGTCCGGTCGGCGGTTGCGTCCTGCCGACTCGTTGTTCCGGTTGTCAGAGCGTGTCGATCAGGCGCGCCTTTCCGTTCTGGTGGTGGGCGGCCCCGGCGCGCCGCGCCGTCTCCGCGTCGCCGGCCTCGATGGCGGCTACGATGCGGTCGTGCTCGCGGTTGGAGAGCCTGAGCGACGCCTCGCCCTTCAGCACCTGCCGGCGCATGAGGCGCACCTCCTTGCCGAGCGAGACGTAGAGCGCCTGCGTGCGCGCCGCGCCGGCCTCGGCGGCGATGTGGTCGTGGAAGGCGAGGTTCAGCTCGAAGTAGCGGCTCTCCTCCGCCGCGTCGATCGCCGCCTCCATCTCCGTCACGGCGGCGCGGAGGGCGGTCTTCAGGCGGGCGTCGGCGCGCTCTGCGACCCGCGCGCAGAGCTGGCCGGCGATGAGCGCGCGCAGATCGTAGAGCTCCAGCGCGTCCTCGATCGAGAGCTTGCGCACGAAGACGCCCTGGTTCGCCACGGTCGTCACCAGCCCGTCGCGCTCCAGCGACCGGGCGGCCTCGCGCACCGGGCCGCGGCTCACGCCGAGCCGCTCGGCGAGGCCCAGCTCGTCCAGCCGATCGCCCGCCGCGACCTCGCCGCACAGGATCATGCGCTCAAGCTCGTCGCGCACCTCCAGCACCAGCGGGCGGCGTCGTTCGAAGACCTGTCGCATGTTCGAGGCCATGTCCATCGCCGCCATCACAGGCGATGGATTGTAGAATGTCAACATTATTCCATTGATTGCTGACGTTGGCGGCGATACCCGTTGACATGACGGGCGCGCCCTGATCATGCGCGACATGCGGGGAAATCCCTGAAGCGCCTGAATAAGCGCAGTAAATCGAGGAACGGCACATGACGGAACGGACACTCGCGGGAAAGACGGCGTTCGTCTCCGGCTCCGGCCGCAACATCGGCCGCGCAGTCGCGCTGCGGCTCGCCGGGCTCGGCTGCGACGTCGTCGTGAACGGCGCGAGGGACGAGGCCGCCTGCCGCGAGACCGCCGGTCTCGTCGAGCGCGCCGGGGCGAAGGCGCTCGTGGTCATGGGCGACATGGGGTCCGCCGCGGATGTCGAGGCGATGGCGGCCGCGGCGCTGGAGCGCTTCGGCGCCGTCGACATCCTCGTCAACAACGCCGCGCGCCGGCCGCACAAGCCCTATCTGGAGATGAGCGACGAGGACTGGAGCGGCGTGCTCGACGTCGCGCTCACCGGCGCCTTCCGCGCGAGCCGGGCGTTCCTGCCCGGCATGGTCGACCGCGGCTGGGGGCGGATCGTCAACTTCGCCGGCATGAAGGCGATCCGCGGCTATTACGAGGGCGCGCCGATCTCGGCTGCGAAGCATGGCGTGTGGGGGCTCACGAAGGCGCTTTCCCGCGAGTTCGCGCCGAAGGGCGTCACGGTGAACGCCATCTCGCCGGGCCAGATCCGGGCGGACGGCGCGCGGGAGGACGATCCGAAGCGGGTCGCGACCATCCCGGCGGGTTTCATGGGCCGCCCCGACGACGTTGCCGCGGTGGCGGCCTTCCTCGCCTCGCCGGACGCGCGCTTCGTCACCGGCCAGATGATCGCGGTGAACGGCGGGGAAGAAACCTGAAACAGCCCGCCGCAAGGCGCGCCGCCGCCGGGTCGCCGGACGGCCTGCGCCGGCAACTGCTGACCTGCGCCTACGGCGCCGCGGGGGTCGCGCTGTTCTGGGCCCTCGGCGTGCCGCTGCCGTTCCTGTTCGGCCCGCTCGTCGCCTGCCTCGTCGCCGCGCTCGCCGGCGCCCCGGTCGCGGGGACGGGCAGGCTCGGCAAGATCACGCGGACGATCCTCGGCGTCGCCATCGGCGCCTCGATCACCCCGGAGGTGATGGACCGCGTGCCGCAGATGGCGGCCTCGCTTGCGCTGGTGCCGCTGTTTCTCGCACTGATCGCGCTGATCGGGGTGCCGTTCTTCCGGCGCGTCTACGGCCTCGACCTGCCGACGGCGTGGTACGCCGCGATGCCCGGCGGCCTGCAGGAGATGGTGCTCTTCGGGCAGGAGGCCGGCGGAAACGTGCGGGTGCTCTCGCTCATCCACGCCACGCGCCTGCTCGTCATCGTCGTCGCCGCCCCGCTGATCATGACGCAGGGCTTCGGCGCGAACCTCGACAGCCCGGTCGGCGACCCCGCCGCGACGCTGCCGCTGCACGAGATGGCGCTCATGGCCTTCGCGGCCGTCGCGGGCTGGAAGGGCGGGGAGCGGATCGGCCTGTTCGGCGCTCCGATACTCGGGCCGATGATTCTCGCCGCGGCGCTGTCGCTCACGGGCGCGATCCACTACCGCCCGCCGGCCGAGGCGATCCTTCTCGCGCAGTTCTTCATCGGCGTGGGTCTCGGCGCGGGCTATGTCGGGGTGACGTTCGCGGAGGTGCGCCGCGACGTCGTCGCCGGGCTGCTGTTCACCGCCATGGTCGCGAGCCTCGCCGCAGTCTTCGCCGAGATCGTGATCGTCCTCGGGCTTGCGCCGCAGGTGGACGCCTTCCTCGCCTTCGCGCCGGCGGGGCAGGCGGAGATGGCGGTGCTCGCCATCGTGGCGGGGGCCGATCTCGGCTATGTCGTGGTGCATCACCTGACGCGGGTGTTCCTCATCATCACCGGCGCGCCGATGCTCGCGCGCCTGCTCGGCGTCGGCCGCGGCCGCTCCGACGAACCCTAGGCGGCGCCATGGCCCTTTCGCTGCGCGCGACCGTCCATCGCCCCGGCGCCATGCAGGGAGACCCGGCCCCCTACGCCGGCGCGGACAGCTTCGCCTTCGTCCGGGCGCAGCTCTGCGACGAAGCCGACGGCGTGACCGGGGACGGCTTCACCGGGCGTTTCCTCGCCGCGGAGGTCGCGCATTTCCTGAACGGCGCCGCGGCCGAGGCGCTGCCCGGCCTCGGCGACGACCCCGTCGGGGAACTTTCGCGCCGCTTCAATCCGCGCGGCATGACCGGCGTCGTCGTCTCGGCGCTCTCGGCGCTGGAGATCGCCCTGACCGATTTGCGGGCGAAACGCGACGGCGTGACGGCGGCGCGGCTTCTCGGCGGCGCGAGGGCCTCGGCGCCGGTCCATGTGACATGCGGCTTTCCCTCGCTTGACGCCGACGCCCTCGTCGCGGCGTGCGCGCGGGAGGTCGAGGCCGGCGCCGCAGGGGTGAAGGTGCTCGTCGCCGCGAAGGGGCGGAGCGTCGCGGAGGACGTGGCGCGGCTCCGCGCCGTGCGCGAGGCCATCGGGCCGCGCGCCGAGCTGATCGCGGACGCCAACTGCGGCATGGACCTCGCGGCGGCGCGCGCCTTCTGCCGCGCCGCCGCCGACCTTGACCTCGCATGGCTGGAGGAGCCGGTGCGGGGCAACGACCGCCGCGCCCTCGCCGCGCTCGCCGCCGACGGCGCCGTCCCGCTCGGCGCCGGCCAGATGGAGCAGAGCGCGGAGCGTTTCGATCTGCTGATCGAGGCCGGCGTCGCCGTGGTCCAGCCCAACGCCGTCTTCGCCGGCGGCTTCGGCGCCGCCGTCGCCGCCGCGCGCGCCGCCGAGGCTGCGGGACGCGCCGTCTCGACCGCCGGCGGCTGGGACGTCGTGAACCTGCAGTGGATGTGCGGGGCCGCGGCCGAGGGCGCGGTCGAGCTGCATCGCGCCCAGGCGCGGATCGCCCGGCTGCTCCTGCCGGAGCCTCTCGCGATGGCGGGCGGCAGGCTCGCGCCGCCGGACCGCCCCGGGCTGGGGCTCGCGCCGGACGAGGACGCGCTGGCCCGCTGTCGGCTGGCGTGAGGCGCAAGGGCGCGCAGGCCTCGCGCGCCAGTCGTCAGGCGGGAAACAGCGACCTGGTGCGGTTGGCGAACGCCACGAGCGAGAGCATCACCGGCACCTCCACGAGCACGCCCACGACCGTGGCGAGCGCGGCGCCGGAGCCGAGGCCAAAAAGGCTGACCGCCACGGCGACGGCCAGCTCGAAGAAGTTCGACGTCCCGATCAGGGCGCAGGGCGCGGCCACGCGGAACGGGATCGACCACGCCCATGCGGCGCCGTAGGCGAGCGCGAAGATGAGGTAGGACTGCAGGATCAGCGGCGCGGCGATCATCGCGATCACGCCCGGGCGCTCCAGTATCGCGCCGCCCTGAAAGCCGAAGAGCAGCGCCACCGTCAGCAGCAGCGCCGCGACCGAGACCGGCTTGATCCGCGCGCCGAAGGCGTCCACCGCGGCGGCGCCGCCCCGCCGCGTCAGCCGGCGGCGCGTCCAGACGCCCGCCGCCAGCGGGATCACGACGTAGAGCAGCACCGACAGCAGCAGCGTCTCCCATGGCACGACGATGTCCGTCAGCCCCAGCAGCAGCGCGACGATGGGCGCGAAGGCGAACACCATCACGACGTCGTTCACGGAGACCTGCACAAGCGTGTAGCCGGGGTCGCCGCGCGTGAGCTGCGACCAGACGAACACCATCGCCGTGCAGGGCGCCGCGCCCAGCAGGATGACGCCCGCCAGATACTGCGCGGCGTCCTCGGGGGGGATCCAGGCCGCGAAGACATGCTCGAAGAACAGCACGCCGAGCGCGGCCATGGTGAAGGGCTTCACCAGCCAGTTCACGGCCAGCGTGACGATCAGGCCCTTGGGCTGACGCACGGCCTCGCCGATGGCGGCGAAATCGACGGCGACCATCATGGGAAACACCATGGCCCAGATGAGCGCGGCGACGGCGAGGTTGACGGACGCGACCTCAAGCGCCGCAAGGGCGGCGAAGACGCCCGGGACGAGCGCCCCGAGCGCCATGCCCGCCGCGATGGCCAGCGCCACCCACAGCGACAGCCAGCGCTCGAAGGGGCCTAGGCCGCCCGGCGCCGCGCTGGCCTCCGCATCGCTCACGCGGCCCGCCCCGCCGTCGGGGCGGTCAGGCGCAGCCGCGCGGGGCGGGCGCGCCGCGCGAGGGCAGGGGGTTCGTATGCGATCTGGCGAGC